>NZ_JBHWJY010000119.1:0-20810 GCF_042731135.1 Streptomyces sp. NPDC059874 | reverse complement strand
CGGGCGGTGTGTTTGGCCCCACCCCCCCCCCGCCGGGGTTTGGGGGGGGGGGGTGGGGGGGCCGCCCCCCCCGCCGGGCCGGGGGCGCCCCCCCGGGACGGGGGGCCGGGGGCGGAGCCCACAGTTTCGGGAAGGGGCGGGGTGGGGGAGAGCCCCGCAGGGACCCGGGCGGCCCGCCGCTTCGCCAGCCGCACCGGCACGGCCGCGCAATACCCGTCGGGATCGTTGGCCAGGGCCAACCCGGCGAGGCCGAACAGGATCACCGGCAGGTGCGCCGACGCCGTCACATAGTCCGCCAGCACCCGCGGAGCAACGGCGAAGACCAGCCCCGCCACCACCCCGTACACCGGCCGCCGAACCCCCGCCGCCACCACCACCGCCAGCCACACCAGCCCCGTCATCGCCGTGAAGTCGGTCGCCGTGATCCGGGTGTTGTACGAGGCGTACATCACGCCCCCGAAGCCCGCCAGCCCCGCGGACAGCGTGAACAGCAGCAGTTTCGTGCGCAGTACGGACACCCCCGAGGCCACCGCCGCCGCCGGTGCCGAGCGGACCGCCAGCATCGCCCGCCCCGAGGGGGAGTCCCGCAGGGCGCTCAGCCCGGCGGCCACCAGGGCGACCAGTACCACCAGCGCCACTCCCAGCGCCCGGTCGTCCGACAGGTCCACCGGCCCGAAGACCGGCCGCGGTATCGACCACCCCGAATCGCCGTTGCGCAGCCACCGCAGTTGGAACAGCACCTGGTCCGCCAGGAACGCCAGCGCCAGCGTGGCCAGCGCCAGCGATCTGCCGCCCAGCCGCAGTGCCGGGAGGGCGACCAGCGCCCCCAGCAGCGCGGCCACGCACGTGCCCACCGCCAGCGCCGCGACGAACGGCCAGCCCCGGCTCATCAGCAGGCCGGCCACGAGCGCGGCCCCCGTCACGAAGGTGCCCTGTGCGAGCGAGACCATCGCCCCGAGCCCGGTCACCACGGTGAAGGACATGAACACCAGCGAGATGGCCAGCCCCTGCGCGAGCAGCCCGCTCCAGAACGGCGTGGTCACGGTGTAGAAGGCGACGCACAACAGCACCGCGCCCGCTGCCCACACCCCCCACCGCCGCACCCACGAGGCCCCGGCCAGGTGGTCCACCGGCGGCGCGTCCACGGCCGCGATCCCCGCCGCCCGGGCCCGGCGGGTCAGCACCAGCAGCCCGCCGAACAGGATGAGGAAGGGCACGGCCGTCCGAAAGCCGGTGATGGACTCGGCGAAGGACGCGTACCCGGCGACCAGGTTCTGCAGGACCCCCAGCCCGAGCCCGCCCGCGAAGGCGAGCGGCACGGACGCGAACCGCCCGATGACCGCCGCCGTCGCCGAGACGAACAGGAACAGGGTGAAGTCGTGCGCCGACAGCCCCAGCAGCGGGGTCGCCAGGACGCCCGCCAGCCCGGCCAGTCCCGACGCGATCATCCACGCGACCGACGAGAGCCGGTCGGCGCTGATCCCGCGCAGCTCGGTCAGCGAGCGGTTGTCGACGGCCGCCCGTAGTCGCAACCCCAGCCTGGTGTGCCGCATGAGCACCCACAGGGCCACCGCCACGACCGCCGTCACCACCCAGGTGATCAGCTGGTCGGAGTCGATGCCGACCCCGTCCGCGAGCTGCCAGGACTTCGCGGGGCTGGGCCCCACCCCCGGCAGCCCGAACTGGTTCTCCGCCGGTTTCACGGGCGCGCCCGCGTCCTCCAGTAGTTCCACCACCCACAGCCCGGCGGCGGGCAGGGCCACCAGCAGGCCGATGGTGGCCACGATCTGCGCCGTCTCGCCGACCCGCGCGAGCCGCCGGAACATCAGCCGGTCCAGCCCCCACCCGAGGGCGGGGGCCAGGACGAACACCACCAGCAGCGCCGCCGGCACCGCGGGCCAGCCCAGGCCCGAGTGCACCTCGTAGAAGGTCAGGGCGCACAGGTAGGCGGTGGCCCCGTGCGCGAAGTTGAACAGCCCGGACGCCGAGTACGACAGCACCAGCCCGGTGGCGAGCAGTGCGTACAGGGCGCCGGAGACCAGGCCGCTCAGTACGAAGACGAGCAGATCACCCATAGCCGTGCCCCCGCCCCTACTTGAAGGGGATGGGCTCGTAGCACTTGAACGGGACGGAGACCTCGTACGCGCCGTTCTTCAGCTGTACGAGCGCTCCGCAGCCGAAACTGTCCTTCTGCCCCTTGGGCTCCGCCCGGTCGCCGACGAGCGTGCCGGTGTCGGAGAAGCCCTGCGCGGCGGCCTGGAAGGACTCCACGGTCAGGTCCTTGCCCGCCTTCTGCGCGATGGACACGAACAGGTCGGCCGACATGTAGCCGGTCAGCATGTGCATGTTGAGCGGCACGTCCTGGCCGCCCGCCGCGGCCTTGATGTCGGCCTTGAACTGGGCCATCTTCGGATCCGTCGACTCGAAGGGCTGGAACTGCAGCAGGACGTGCACCCCGTCGAGGGCCTGCTTGGTGGCGTCCTTGGCGAGCAGACCCGGGTCGTAGTCGGTCGGGTCGGAGAGCAGCCCCTTGTACCCGGCGCGCTTGAGCGCGGTGAACAGCCCGATGTTGTTGGGGGTCTGCATGACGGAGACGACGGCGTCCGGCGCCTTGCCGCCCTCGCCTTCGAGGATCTCCTTCACGTACGCGGACCAGTCGCTCGGCACGGCCGTCGCGGGCACCGAGGCCTTGGCGTAGGAGACCTTGAACCCGGCGCTGGCGAAGCCCTGCTGGAAGGTCCGGATGCCGAACTTTCCGGCGTCGCTGTCGTTGGCGATGATCGCGACCGACTTGCCCTGGGCGCCGCCGAGCACCTGGCCGATGCCTTCCGGCCAGGTCTGGTTGAGGGTGCCGCCGGGGGTGGGGACCAGGCAGCCGTTGAACCCGTAGATGTACTTGGGTCCGCAGAAGGAGGGCAGGGTGCCCCAGCCGAAGGTGGGGACCTTCTCCTGCTCCAGGAAGTCGGCCCCGGAGAAGGTCACCGAGCTCATGGGCGCGATGGCGAAGACCTTGTCCTGCTGGACGAGTTTGCGGGCGGCGCTGAGGTTCTTCGCCGGGTCCTGGCCGTCGTCCTCCGCGCCGAGGTACTCGATCTTGCGGCCGTTGACGCCGCCCTCGGCGTTGGCTCTCATGTAGCGGGCCTTGGCGCCGAGGTCGGTGTCCTTCTTGCTGTAGCCGCTGGCGCTGGTCATCGACACGATTCCGCCGACCTTGATCGACTCGGCGCTCACCCCGCGGCGGTCGCCGGGGGTGTCGCCCACCCCGCCCTTGGAGTTGCCGTTGGTGGAGGCGGAATTGCAGGCGGATACGAGGGCGAGGGCCGCTGCCGCGGCGGCCAGGGTGCGGATCGGACGCAACATGTCGGGGATCCCCTCCGGTCGGAATCTCCGCATTCTGTGCGTGACCTGACGGGTCGTCAATATCAATCACAAGTAAAGTGACGACTCGTCAGATCGTGATGTGGCCGACCGGGCGGCAGAATGAACCGGTGATCGCCGACCGCCGTTCCGGCCTGCACGTCCTCGACCTCGACGGGACGCTGCTGCGCTCCGACGCCACGCTGAGCCCGTACGCCCGGGACGGACTGAACGCGCTCCTGGACGACGGCGTGCGCCTGACCGTCGCCAGCGCCCGCAGCGCCGTGGCCATCCGCAGCCTCCTCGCCGGGGTGCGCCTCACGCTGCCCGTCATCGAGCTGGGCGGCGCCTTCCTGACGGACTTCGCCACCGGCCGCCACCTCGCCCACCGCACCCTCGGGCCCGAGGTCGTGACGGCCGCGCTGGACGTACTCGCCCGGATCCCCGCCGAACCGGTGCTCACCACCTGGGACGGAACCACCGACCGCGTCCTGCACGGCCCCGGCCGCGACCCAGCCACCGCCTGGTACGTGGCGGAGAAGGCGGACTACGGCGACCCCCGGCTCACCCCCTGCGCGGACCCGCGCGCCGCGGCCGCCCTGACCAGGACCGCTCTCCTGGTCGCGTTCGTCCCGGACGCCGAGGCCGCCGCGGTCGTCGACGCACTGGAAGCCGCCCTGTCCGGCGCCGCCTGCGTACTTGCCACCGAGAACCGGTACGTCCCCGGCTGGAGCGAGGTGCAGATCGGGCACCCCCAGGCCGAGAAGGGCCTCGCCGTACGACACCTGACCGAGGTCACCGGCCTGGCCGACGCACACCTGACCGTGTACGGCGACCACCTCAACGACCTGCCCATGTTCGCCGTGGCCGACCGGAGCGTCGCCCCCGCCAACGCCCACCCCGAGGTCCTCGCACGGGCCGGCACGGTCACCGCCGCCAACGACGAGGACGGCATCGTGCGCCATCTCCTCGAAGGCTTCGGCGGGTCATGACGGATAGAGGGCCGCGACCTCCTTCTCGTACGCCTTCTCGATCGCCCGCCGCTTCAGCTTCAACGAGGGGGTCAGCAGTCCCCGCTCCTCCGTGAACTGCTCGGCCAGCACCCGGAAGGTGCGGATCGCCTCCGCCTGCGACACCAGGGTGTTGGCGGCCACCACCGCCCGCCGGACCTCGGCCGTCAGCTCCTCGTCGTGCACCAGATCCTCCGCCGGCCGCTGCGGGCGGCCGCGCATCGACAGCCAGTGCGCGATCCCCTCCATGTCCAGCGTCAGCAGGGCCGCGATGTACGGCCGGTCGTTGCCCACGAGCACGCACTGCGAGACCAGCGGATGCGAACGCACCCGCTCCTCCAGCGCGGTCGGGGCGACGCTCTTGCCGTTGGAGGTCACCAGGATCTCCTTCTTGCGCCCGGTGATCGTGAGGTAGCCGTCCTCGTCCAGCCGTCCGAGGTCCCCGGTCGCCAGCCAGCCGCCGCGCAGGACCTCGTCCGTCGCCTTCGGGTCGCCCAGGTACCCGGAGAAGATGTGCCCGCCGTGCAGCCAGACCTCCCCGTCGTCCGCGATGTGCACCGTGCTGCCGGGGATCGGGCGGCCGACCGTGCCGTACTTCGTCGCCCCCGGCGGATTCGCGGTGGCCGCCGCACACGACTCCGTCAGCCCGTACCCCTCGAAGATCGTGATCCCGGCGCCGTCGAAGAACAGCCCGAGGCGGCGCGACATCGCCGAGCCGCCCGACATGGCGTGCCGGACCCTGCCCCCCATCGCCTCGCGGACCTTCCCGTAGACGAGCTTCTCGAAGAGCTGGTGCTCCATCCGCAAACCGGCCGAGGGGCCCGGCCCGGTGCCGAAGGCCTTGTGCTCGCGCGCCTCCGCGTACCGGACCGCCGTTTCCACCGCCCGGTCGAAGGGGCCCGTACGCCCCTCCGCCTCGGCCTTGCGGCGGGCGGCCGCGAAGACCTTCTCGAAGACGTACGGAACCCCGAGCACGAACGTCGGCCGGAACGCCGCCAGGTCCGGCAGCAACTCGGCCGCCGCCAGCACGGGTTGGTGCCCGAGCTTGACCCGCGCCCGAACGGCCGCCACCTCCACCATCCGCCCGAAGACGTGGGCCAGCGGCAGGAAGAGCAGGGTGGACGGCTGCTCGCCCGGCCCGGCCTGGAAGACCGACTCCCAGCGGGAGACCATGGTGTCGGCCTCGTACATGAAGTTGGCGTGCGTGAGCACGCACCCCTTGGGTCGACCGGTGGTTCCGGACGTGTAGATGACGGTGGCGGTCGCGTCGGGAGTCACGGCGCCGCGATGGCGGTGCACCACGTCCTCGGCGACGCCGAGCCCGTCCGCCACGAGCTCCTCCACGGCCCCGGCGTCGAGCTGCCAGAGCCTGCGCAGGAGGGGGAGCCCGTCGATGACCGAGCCCACCGTCATCGCCTGGTTCTCGTCCTCCACCACGCAGGCCGTGCACGCGGAGTCGTACAGGATCCACTGCACCTGCTCGGCGGACGAGCTCGGGTAGACGGGGACGGGCTGGGCGCCGATCGCCCACAGCGCGAAGTCGAAGAGGGTCCACTCGTACCGGGTACGGGACATGAGCGCGACCCGGTCCCCGAACCGCACCCCCTGCGCCAACAGCCCCTTGGCGAGCGCGAGCACCTCGGAGGCCAGCTCGCCGGAGGTCACGTCCCGCCAGACGCCATCGGTCTTGCGGCCGAGCACCACCCGGTCGGGCTCCTGCCGCGCGTACTGGAACACGACATCGGCCAAACCGCCTACGGGCGTGCCCGTGACGACGGGTGGGACGGTGATCTCCTTCAAGCCCCCGCTCCTCTCCGCGCGCCGCGGTGAACGTACCGCTCGGTTTCGCGGAGGTTGATCACCTTGCGGATACCTCCACAAGACCTCCCCAGAGCCCGTGTTGCCCCTGCCGGGGCCTCCGCCCACGGACCCCCGCGCCTCAAACGCCGGCGGGGCTGGATTTCGCTCCTGCCGTCCGCCGGGCGCGGCTGGATCTGCGCAGCAAATCTCAGCCCCGCCGGCGTTTGAGGCGCGGGGTTCGGGGCGGAGCCCCGACGGGGTCTGGGGCGGAGCCCCTGGGGGCACTCACGGCCCCGCAGCGCGATCAGCCCGCGCGGGTCAGCCGGTCCGCCCCCGACAGCACGGCCGCCGCCAAGGCTTCGGCGGCGGCAGAGGCACGCGCTCCGCGGAGCAGCGCGAACTCCACCGCCCCGAGCTCCGGCAGCCCGCCGACCCGCACCAGCCCCGGCGGGATCAGCCCCCGCGTGTGGGCCATCACCCCCAACCCGGCCCGCGCCGCCGCGATCAGCCCGCTCAGGCTGCCGCTCGTGCACGCGATCCGCCAGGCCCGCCCCTCCCGCTCCAGCACCTCCAGCGCCCGGGCCCGGGTGATCCCCGGCGGCGGGAACACGATCAGCGGGACCGGCCGGTCCGGCTCCACCCGCAACCCCTCCGCCCCGATCCACACCATCCGGTCCCGCCACACCAGCCGCCCCCGCTCGTCGCCCGGCCCTCGCCGTTTGGCCAGCACCAGATCGAGCCGGCCGGCGTCCAGTCGCTCGTGCAGGGTTCCCGAGAGCTCCACCGACAGCTCCAGTTCCACCTCGGGGTGCTCGTGCCGGAAGCCCTCCAGGATCTCCGGCAGCCGGGTCAGCACGAAGTCCTCCGAGGCCCCGAAGCGCAACCGCCCCCGCAGCCGCGTCCCGGTGAAGAAGGCCGCCGCCCGCTCGTGCGCCTCCAGGATCGTCCGCGCGAAGCCGAGCATCGCCTCGCCGTCCTCCGTCAGCTCCACGCTGTGCGTGTCCCGGACGAACAGCGGCCGGCCCGTCGCCTCCTCCAGCCGCCGCACGTGCTGGCTGACCGTGGACTGCCGTACGCCGAGCCGCCCGGCGGCCTGCGTGAAGCTCAGCGTCTGGGCCACCGTGAGGAACGTACGCAGCTGGACAGGGTCGTACATACCGCCCATCGTACGGCGCTCATCACGAATCGAGATGACAGTGAGCACGGTGTGCGGGTTTCCCGATCACCGCGGGCCCCCGACGATGGAAGGGAACGAGCCCCCGCCCCGAAAGCAAGTGAGCACCCCGCACATGCGCCGCCCGCACCTTCCCGCCTGGCTGCCCCTGGACCCGTACATCCTGGCCCTGCTCGGCACCGTCGGCCTCGCCGGCCTGCTCCCCGCCCGCGGCCCGGCCGCCACCATCGCCGACGGCGCGTCGACCGCGGCCGTGGCCCTGCTCTTCTTCCTCTACGGCGCCCGGCTCTCCACCCGCGAGGCCCTCGACGGCCTACGCCACTGGCGGCTCCACCTCACCGTGCTGGCCTGCACCTTCGTGCTCTTCCCCCTCCTCGGCCTGGCCGCCCGCGGCCTCCTCCCCTCCCTCCTCACCCAGCCGCTCTACAGCGGTCTGCTCTTCCTCTGCCTGGTCCCCTCGACCATCCAGTCCTCCATCGCCTTCACCTCGATCGCCCGGGGCAACGTCCCCGCCGCGATCTGCGCCGGCTCCTTCTCCAGCCTCGCCGGAATCCTGCTCACCCCGCTCCTCGCCGCCGGCCTGCTCGGCGGGGACGCGGGCGGCTTCTCCCTGGACTCCCTCCTCAAGATCGTCCTCCAGCTCCTGCTGCCCTTCCTCCTCGGTCAGGCCCTGCGTCGCTGGGTCGGCGGCTTCCTCGTCCGTCACAAGAAGGTGCTCGGATACGTCGACCGGGGATCGATCCTGCTCGTCGTGTACGCGGCGTTCAGCGCGGGCATGGCCGCCGGGATCTGGCACCAGGTCAGCCTCCCGCGCCTGGGCGCCCTGCTGCTGGTGGAGGCCGTACTCCTCGCAGTGATGCTCCTCGTCACCTGGTACGGATCCGCCCGCCTCGGCTTCGGCCGCGCGGACCGCGTCGCCATCCAGTTCGCCGGGTCGAAGAAGAGCCTCGCCGCCGGACTCCCCATGGCCAGCGTCCTGTTCGGAGCCCAGGCGAGCCTCGCCGTGCTCCCGCTGATGCTGTTCCACCAGATGCAGCTGATGGTCTGCGCGGTCCTCGCCCGCCGCCGCGCCCAGGACCCGGCCGATCCCGAACCGGCCGCCGACCGTGTGGCGGAGGTCTCGCTCCCGTCCCAACAGCCCACCGGCCAGGCCCGATAACGTTCGGTGGTGACCTGGATACGCCCGCTCGGCGCCAACGCCGAACGCCCCTGCACCCTCGTGGTCTGCCGCGGCTGCTGCTGCGGCGACCCCCGAAAGAACCCCGGCACCGACCACGCCGGACAGCTCGCCCGGCTGCGCGCGGCCGCCGCCGAATCCGGGGGCCGGCTGGCGGTCCGTACGAGCGACTGCCTCGGGCCCTGCGCCCAGGCCAACGTCATCGTGGTCCAGCCCACCAGCGAGGCCCGCCGCCGCGGGGCGCGCGCGGCCTGGTTCGGCTGGGCCCTGGACGACACCGCGACCGACGAGATCATCGCCTGGGCGAACTCCGGCGGCCCGGGCTCCGCCCCGGTCCCGGCCACCCTGGACCTCCACCGCATAGAGCCCCCGGAACCGAAGCCGGCCCCGAACACCACCCGCCGCGGCCGCCGGGGGCGCTGAGGTGCAGAACCTAGCCCGCGCGGTGCTCGTGCTGTTCGGTCTGCTGGTTCTGGCTGCCGTGGGTCTGGCCTTCGGCCTCGAAGGCGGCAAACCGTCCGTTCCGCTGACGGAGGAAGACGTCACCGGCACGTGGCAGGGTGACCGCGGAGCCCGGCTCGAGGTGATGGCCGACGGCCGGGCCCGCCTCACGGACGCTTCGGGCTGGTTGTGCACCGGAGACCGACAGCCGGCCCTGTTCACCGGCGAGGGCAGCTGGACCATCGACCGGCACTCCGACGAGGATCCGGGGATCCTGATCAAGTTCACCGTCGACGGACCGCCGGCGGTACAGGGCTGCGCCGATTGGTTCACGCTCGCCGGCACCGGCAAGGGTGGCACCGCGGGAGACGGCAGCGACGTGTGGGCCACGTTCCTCGGCTACGAAGGCGGCGACGCGGAGCGGTACCGGCGCACCGCTACCTCGTGATCCGCTCCTCGCCCGCGTAGATGTTCATGTCCGGCCCCCGCAGGAAGCCGACCAGCGTCATGCCCGATTCCAGCGCCAGGTCCACGGCGAGCGAGGACGGCGCGGAGACGGCCGCCAGTACGGGGATGCCCGCCATCACCGCCTTCTGCGCCAGCTCGAAGGAGGCCCGGCCGGACACCAGGAGCACCGCACCCGCCAGGGGCAGCAGGCCGGACTGCAGGGCCCGGCCGACGATCTTGTCCACCGCGTTGTGCCGGCCCACGTCCTCCCGCAGGTCCAGCAGCTCGCCCTGCGCCGTGAACAGCCCGGCCGCGTGCAGCCCGCCCGTGCGGTCGAAGACCTTCTGGGAGGCGCGCAGCCGGTCCGGGAGGCCGCCGAGGACGTCGGCCGAGATTCGTACCGGATCCTCGGCCACGCCCGGGAAACGGGTCGCCGTACGGACCGCGTCCAGGCTCGCCTTCCCGCACAGGCCGCAGGAGGAGGTGGTGTAGACGTTCCGCTCCAGCGTGATGTCCGGCACCGGCACCCCGGCGGCCAGCTGCACGTTGACCACGTTGTAGGTGTTCGAACCGTCCTCCGTCGCGCCCTCGCAGTAGGTGACGGCCTGGACGTCCGAGGCGGCGCCCAGCACGCCCTCGCTCACCAGGAAGCCCGCCGCCAGCGCGAAGTCGTCGCCCGGGGTGCGCATCGTGATGGCCAGGGGCTTGCCGTTGAGCCGTATCTCCAGCGGCTCCTCGGCCACCAGCGTGTCCGGGCGGACCCCCTCCACGCCGCTCCGGATCCGGACGACGCGACGGCGCTCGGTGACCCGTCCCATGGTGATCAGCCCATCCTTCTTCTCGCCCACATCCGACGAGGCCATTGTCCCGGTTCCACTTCGGGCGCCGTCCCGGCAGGCGGATCCTCGGGAGTCTCCAAATTCCGGCCCCGGAATCCTGTCGGGTCACACGCACACGTACCCATCAGTAGCAGGCAAAGCTGGGTGATCCTGACTTCCGTACGAGGGGGGACCCCGCCCATGACCGGTTCACGAGTGGTGGCGCTAGGGCACTACCAGCCCGCGAAAGTGCTCACCAACGAGGACCTCGCGGCCATGGTCGACACCACCGACGAGTGGATCCGTTCTCGTGTGGGCATCCGTACCCGCCACATCGCGGGCCCGGACGAACCGGTCGACGAGCTGGCCTTCCAGGCCGCGGGCAAGGCGCTGGCCGGCGCCGGCCTGACCCCGGACGACATCGACCTCGTCCTGGTCGCCACCTCCACCGCGATCGACCGCTCGCCCAACATGGCCGCCCGCGTCGCCGCCAAGCTGGGCATGGGCGGCGGCCCCGCCGTGATGGACATCAACGTCGTCTGCTCGGGCTTCACCCACGCCCTGGCCACCGCCGACCACGCGATCCGGGCCGGTTCGGCCACCCGCGCGCTGGTCATCGGCGCGGACAAGATGACCGAGATCACCGACTGGAGCGACCGCACCACCTGCGTGCTCACCGGCGACGGCGCCGGCGCTGCCGTCGTCGAGGCCTGCGAGGAGCCCGGCATCGGCCCGGTGCTCTGGGGCTCCGTCCCGGAGATGGGCAACGCCGTCCGCATCGAGGGCTCGCCGCCGGTCTTCGCGCAGGAGGGCCAGTCCGTCTACCGCTGGACCACCAGCCAGCTCCCGCCGCTCGCCCGCAAGGTCTGCGAGAAGGCCGGGGTCACCCCGGAGGAGCTGGCCGCGGTCGTCCTGCACCAGGCCAACCTGCGGATCATCGAGCCGCTCGCCGCCAAGATCGGCGCCGTCAACGCGGTCGTCGCCCGTGACGTCGTCGACTCCGGCAACACCTCGGCGGGCAGCATCCCGATGGCACTGTCCAAGCTGGTCCAGCGCGGCGAGATCCCCTCGGGCGCCCCGGTCCTCCTCTTCGGCTTCGGCGGCAACCTCTCCTACGCGGGCCAGGTCATCCGCTGCCCGTGACGCCACCGGTGCGTGCACCGCGCCGACCCGCCCCCAGGAGCCCCCGCCGCCGCGCGCCGGGGGCTCCTGCGCGCATGCCCGCAGGTCAGCACGGCGTGGCGGATCTTCGGCCGCGGCGATAAGTGGTCTGAGGCGCGTCAATCCTTTGCTATTGTTGTCCATGTCGCCGCGGGAAACCGGGGCCGACCACCTAGTCCGGGTGGCGGAATGGCAGACGCGCTAGCTTGAGGTGCTAGTGCCCTTTATCGGGCGTGGGGGTTCAAGTCCCCCCTCGGACACAGTGCAGTACCGGCGAGGGCCGTGACCTTTGGGTCACGGCCCTCGCTTTCGTTTTCCCGCGTTCCTTCTCCTGCCCTCCCCGCCGGCCGGCCCCATGTCGCCACCTGGGCCGTGCTCTTTGGTCGAGCCCAATCGTGCTGTCCCGATGAGCGTTCCCCTCCCGTTGCCCCGCCGCGAAGCTTCTCGCAGGCCGCAGCCGGTGGAGGCGGTTCGACTCCGGAGGAGGGATTCGATGCTCGACAAGGGGGCAGTGGTGCTGCCGGCCATCGACAGCAGGGAATTCAGGCAGGCCATGGGCCGCTTCCCCACCGGCGTCGCGGTGGTGGCGTCCGGGGCGGGCGCCAGTACCGAGGCGCTGACCGTCAATTCCGTGACATCCGTGTCGCTCGACCCTCCGCTGGTGTCGGTGAGCCTGCGGCCCGGTGGACGGGTCTCCCGGCGGATCGCCCAGCGGCGGGAGTTCACGCTGAGCTTCCTCGCCGCGACCCAGCACGAGGTCTCGGTCCTCTTCGCCTCCCACGACCGGCCGGTCGGCCGGCAGGCCCAGCGGCAGCTCGGCGATCTCGTCGGGCCGAGCGGAGACCGTCAGCGAGGGCGGGGACCACGTGACCGTTCTCGGTCGCGTCAAAGGTCTGCGGCTGGGCGACGGGGACCTCGAACCCCTGGTGTTTCACCAGGGCGGATACACGCGGCTGGCCACGTACGCCGAGACGCAGGGCTGACCGGCCGTGGGTGACCGGGCCGCGGCGACGGAGGAACGACCCCAGGCCGCCCAGACGGCCGGAAAGGTACAGGAGGAGGCGGACATGGCTGAAGGAGGGGCCGGAATCCGGGCCCGAGCCCGGGCCGGAGTTCCGGCCGGGACCAGGGCCGGGACAGGGGCCGGGACCAGGGCCGGGATCACCGCGGGCATCCGCGAGATCGGCGTCAGCGTCCCGGAGCGCGTGGTGACGAACCAGGAGCTGGAGCGCGCGCTCGACACCAGTGACGAGTGGATCCGCGCGAACATCGGCGTGGAGACCCGGCGCGGAGCGGCCGCTGGCCAAGCCGCCCGTGCGCAAGCTCGCCAGGGACCTCGGCATCGACCTGGCCATCGTGGTCCCCACCGGGGACGGCGGGGTCGTGACCCGCGAGGACGTGCACGCCGCCGCGGCCGCGATCACCCCACAGGCCGCGCCCGCACCGGCTCCCGCAGCAGTGGCCGCACCCGCGGCCGCACCCGTCCAGGCCCCGCAGGCCGAGGCGGGCGCGCGGGAGACCCGTATCCCGGTCAAGGGCGTCCGCAAGGTCACCGCCCAGGCGATGGTCGGCTCCGCCTTCACCGCGCCGCACGTCACGGAGTTCATCACTCTCGACGTGACCCGCACGATGAAGCTGGTCCAGGAGCTCAAGGACGACCCGGACCTGGCGGGGCTGCGCATCAACCCGCTGCTCCTGATCGCCAAGGCCGTCCTGGTGGCCATCCGCCGCAACCCGGACGTCAACGCGTCCTGGGACGAGGCGGCCCAGGAGATCGTGCTCAAGCACTACGTCAACCTGGGCATCGCGGCGGCCACCCCCCGCGGGCTGATCGTCCCGAACATCAAGGACGCCCACGCCAAGACCCTCGGCGAGCTCTCGGAGTCCCTGTCCTCGCTGGTCGCCACGGCCCGCGACGGCAAGACCTCCCCGGCCGACATGCAGAACGGCACCATCACCATCACCAACGTCGGCGTCTTCGGCGTCGACACCGGCACGCCCATCCTGAACCCCGGCGAGTCCGCGATCCTCGCGGTCGGCGCGATCAAGCTCCAGCCGTGGGTCCACAAGGGCAAGGTGAAGCCGCGCCAGGTCACCACCCTGGCCCTGTCGTTCGACCACCGTCTCATCGACGGCGAACTGGGCTCCCGCTTCCTGGCCGACATCGCGGCGGTCCTGGAACACCCCCGCCGCCTGATCACCTGGAGCTGAACCACATCACGTGCTCACGTGCTCACCTGCTCACGTGCGACGGAAGATCAGGCCGTCGGGCGTGGGGAGGCTGTCCGGGGCGACGGGGCCGAAGGTGTACGGGAGCGAAAGTCGGGGCGGTCCCCCCGCCGGGGCCGGGTCGAAGAGGTAGGCGGCTTCGGCCGTCGAGTCGCTGACGAGGTGCGGGCCGTCGGCCGGGGTGGCGGCGCCGGTGAGCGGGGTCCGGAACAGTCGGCGCAGATGGCGCAGGGTCTCCGCGGTGACGGGGGCCTTCACCGGCTGGGGCGGCAACGGGACCGAGTCCTCCGGCACTTGAGGGGCGTCCGGCGGGATCGCCCCCGACAGCAGCAGGGCCAGCAGGACCGGGACGGCCTTGCGGCGCAGGGCCTCGGTGGCCGCGCGCAGCCGGTGGGCGTGGGTGGCGGGCAGGGACAGGGCGAGGCTGCCGGCCGAGTCGCCGGTGGCGATCGGAACCGCCGAGCAGACGACCCCGGGGGAGTATTCGAGGAGGTCGAAGACCGGCGCTCCCGGAGCGACCGCGTCCAGGGCGGTGAAAAGGGCCCGGCTGTCCGTGATGGTCTGCGGGGTGAGCCGGGCCGGCCGGTGGCGGGCCACGTGGTCGGCGCGCCGGTCGTGGTCGAGCTGGGTCAGCAGGCACTTGCCGACCGCGCTGGCGTGCGCGGCCGCCCGGAAGTCCACCCACTCCCGCACCGGTGGGGCCGCCGGCCCGTCCGCCATCTGAGTGATCCGGACCTCGCCCTCGGCGTACCGGCTCAGGTACACCGCGGCGCCCGCGCTGTCCCGGGCCAGGGCCAGGGTGCGCTGGAGCTGGCCCGCCAGGCCGTGGCCGCCCGGGGCGGCGAGCCGGTCCAGGGCGGGCCCGCGCCCGTACACCCCCGCGCCCGGCCGGTACGCGTACTCCTCCTCGCACAGCATGGCCAGCAGCGGGCCGAGTTCCGCCTCGGCGAGCCCCGTCTCCCGCCGCAGCTGCGCGGTCCGCACGCCGAGCGGGTGTCGTTCGAGGACCCGTACGACGGCCAGCGCGCGGCGGGCCTCCGCCAGGGCCTCGCCCGCCCCGGCCTGGACGACGGTCCCGCGGGCGGCGGCCGTCAGCGCCGGGTGGCGCAGCGGCCCGGCGGCCGGCCCGGGCGAGGCCGCCGCCGCGGGCGCGACCGTCGTCACGACGGCGGGCGGCGGCCGGAAAGCGGCCAGGACCGAGGACACCCCGGGCCGCGGCAGCGGCACCGGGCCCAGATCGGGATCGTCGAGCTGGTCCACGTACCGCAGGACGGCCGCCTGCGCGCACAGCCGCACCTCCCGCAGGTCCCGTCGGCCGCTCGGCCGGAAGCCGCGCCGGCCCAGCTCGCGCGCCCAGTGCCGGGCGTCGTGGTGCTCGCCGCGCCGGGAGTGGTCGAGGAAGAGGCAGTACGCGGCCGGCGCGGTCCGCGCGCTGCCGGAACCGGCGGCGAACTGCCACCAGAAGCGGGCCCCCTCGCGCAGCCCCGCCAGATGCAGCAGGCAGCCGAACACGGCGGCCCCGGCCAGGTCGGTGTGCCCCCCCGAGGCGAAGGAGTCCAGTTGTAGGGCGGCCTTGGGCGCGCACACCGAGGCCAGGCAGGTGGCCTTGAGGTCGCGCCGGGCCCGTTCGGCGTCGAGGGGACAGTCTCGCGTCGGGTCGCTCCACCCGTAGGCGGAGCGGCGCCGGGCGCGGTGTCCGGGGACGGGCGTGTGCGGGGTGGCGCGCAGCAGCCGGGCCTCGGCCGCGCCGAGGTCGTAGTGCGGGTAGCGGTCGCGGACGCCCGCCCGGGCCAGGAACTGGGCCAGGGAGCGGGGGGTGTCTTCGCCGTCCAGCGGGTCCTGCCGTTCGTATCGCTTCATGATCCGGCTGATTCCGCGGAGTCGGCGCCGCCCGTACGGTCGGCCGGATCCGCTGACGTGTCGAGCAGTCGGGCGAGCCGGCGGTGGGCCTGGCCGAGGTAGGAGCGGACGGTGGCCTCGTCCACCCCCATCACGGCGGCGGCTTCGCCGGGCGAGCAGCGCAGCCCGTACCGCAGGAGTACGGCGTCGCGTTGCCGCTCGGCGAGTCGGGAGACCGCGGAGTAGAAGCGGATGGTGTCCGTCAGCACCTCGTACTGATCGGCGTGCGCCTCCTTCAGCGCGGCCTCGAAGGCGCTGATGTCCATCGGCTCCGGCCGGCGCCGCCAGGGGTCGAGGCGGTGCTGCCGGTCGACTATGCACTGCTTGAGGACGGTCCAGGCGTAGGCGTCGAGGCGGTCCATGTGGAGCATCCGGAGCCACTCGCCCATGATCGAGTCGAAGGTCGCGTCCACCGCCTCCTCCGCCGCCGCGTCCGAGCCCAGATGCAGGTACGCGAAACGCATGTACGCGGGCCGCCGATTGGCGTGGAAGGCCCAGTACGAGACGCGCGCCGCCGGATCCCACTGGCTCATGGGTGTAGGCCGTCGCCGTCGGCTCGGCAGTCCCACGGCCCCACCGGACTCCTCCGGTCCGCCATCGCTCACCGTTCCACCTCATCCCCTGTGCGGAGACAGGAAATCAGCGCGGGCGTACTCGCAGGGCGCAGAGCAGCAACCTGGAAATATTACGTTCGGTGATGATCGAGTCGTGATCGGTGTCGATCACGCGGTGGCTTCGCCGGACGCATACGCATATGCCGGTCCCACCTTGCCGTCCCCGCCGGTCAGGCGCCCGGTGGTCCGCCTGTAGCATGGGCGCGATCGCGAGGGCCGTGACGGAGAGGTCACAGCCCTCGCTTTTGCGTTAAGTCCGCCCATGAACAAATCCGGCGCGGGGCGTTTCGGCGGTTCGATACGATGAACCCCGGTCATAGACCGTCACGTCACGTGGTACCGCAAATATGAAATGGAGCATCCGAGGATGGCTCGACACCTGATCACCAGCGCGCTTCCGTACATCAACGGGATCAAGCACCTGGGCAACATGGTCGGGTCGATGCTTCCGGCGGATGTGTACTCCCGGTACCTCCGCCAGCGCGGCCACGACGTCCTCTACATCTGCGCCACCGACGAGCACGGCACCCCCGCCGAACTCGCCGCCAAGGAGGCCGGTCTCTCGGTCGCCGAGTTCTGCGCGCAGGCCCACGACGCCCAGAAGGCGGTCTACGACGGCTTCGAGCTGTCCTTCGACTACTTCGGCCGCAGCTCGTCGGTGCAGAACCGCGAGATCACCCAGCACTTCGCGCGCAAGCTCCAGGAGAACGGGTTCATCGAGGAGCGCGCGATCCGGCAGGTCTACTCGCCGGTCGACGGCCGCTTCCTGCCGGACCGCTACGTCGAGGGCACCTGCCCGCACTGCGGCTACGACAAGGCCCGCGGCGACCAGTGCGAGAACTGCACCCGCGTCCTGGACCCCACGGACCTGATCGAGCCCCGCTCGGCCATCTCCGGCTCCACCGAGCTGGAGGTCCGCGAGACCAAGCACCTCTTCCTCCTCCAGTCCAAGCTCCAGCACGAGGTCGAGGCCTGGGTCGCGCACCACGAGGAGGAGTGGCCGCAGCTGGCCTCCTCCATCGCCCGCAAGTGGCTGACCGAGGGCCTGCACGACCGCGCCATCACCCGTGACCTCGACTGGGGCGTCCCCGTCCCGGCCGACACCTGGCCGGAGCTGGCCGCCGAGGGCAAGGTCTTCTACGTCTGGTTCGACGCCCCGATCGAGTACATCGGCTCGACGAAGGAGTGGTCCGACCTGGACCCGGCGAACCGCGACTACAAGTCGTGGTGGTACGAGGCCGAGGACGTCCGCTACACCCAGTTCATGGCCAAGGACAACGTCCCGTTCCACACGGTGATGTTCCCCGCCACCGAACTGGCCACCCGCGAGCCGTGGAAGAAGGTCGACTACGTCAAGGCCTTCAACTGGCTGACGTACTACGGCGGCAAGTTCTCCACCTCGCAGAAGCGCGGCGTCTTCACCGACCAGGCGCTGGAGATCCTCCCGGCCGACTTCTGGCGCTACTTCCTCATCGCGAACGCGCCCGAGTCCGACGACTCGTCCTTCACGTGGGAGCACTTCACCGCCACGGTCAACAAGGACCTCGGCGGCACCCTCGGCAACTTCGTCAACCGCGTACTGACCTTCTCCCGCAAGAAGTTCGGCGACGAGGTCCCGGCCGGCAGCCCCGCCGGCGAGGCCGAGGCCAAGCTGGGCGAGCAGATCGCCGAGCTGCTGGCCGAGTACGAGGGCCACATGGAGTCCCTCCAGTACCGCAAGGCGGCGGCCGCGCTGCGCGCCCTGTGGTCGGCCGGCAACGCCTACCTGGACGAGAAGGCCCCCTGGCTGGAGGTCAAGACCGACCTGGAGGGCGCGGCGCTCACCCTGCGCACCGCGATGAACCTGATCCACCTCTACTCGGTGGTCTCCGAGCCGTTCATCCCGGCCTCGGCACGCGCCATGCGCTCCTCGTTCGAGCTCGCCGACGACACGGCCACCTGGGTCACCCCGGAGCAGGCCAAGTCCCTGGACGCGGTCCCGGCGGGTACGCCGTTCACCGTGCCGCCGGTGCTCTTCGCGCGGATCACCGAGGAGGACCTGGAGTCCTACCGCGAGCGCTTCGGCGGTTCGCCGGAGGCCTGAGCCTTCGCATGACGACGGTGTGAGGGGCGCGACCCGATGGGGCCGCGCCCCTCACGCGTGTCCGTGGTGGGCGTCCGCGCGCCCCGGGGGCCGGTCCGGGCTTGACCTCAAGTGCGGTTGAGGCTGGAGGATCTTGTCACGAGCAGGACGCCGACACCCGAAGTCGGAGCCCGTAGCGGAGGGGACGCAGGCCATGAACACCGACTCCAGCATCGACATCGACACCGTTTTCGAGGCGAAGGCCGGGGCCAGGGTCGAGGTCCGGCGGGGTACCGATGCCCGGCCCGACCTCTCCCGGCCCGGAGTCGGCACCGTGATGGCCAGTACCTGGAGCGTCGGCACCCCCGAACGCCAGCGGGCCGCCGTCGAGGCCATCGCCCGGGCGTGGCAGAGCCGCCCCTGGCCGGCGGTCGGGCTGCTGTCGTACACGGTGCACATCGGGACCGACGGCGACACCTTGTTCCACTACTCGCAGTGGAAGGACCGGGCGGCCTACGACGAGTTCTTCCGTACCTTCCGAGACGACCGCAACGCGGAGATCGACGCGGCCGTGCCCGGCATCGAGCGGATCGCCCTCCACGAGTACACGCCGTACCGGTCCGCCGGGCCGGTCGCCGGGGCCGCCGTGCCCGGGGCGGTGGTCGTCGTGGGCGCCGAGTTCGACGGCACCGACCCGGAGGCGCCGCGCGCCTGGGTGGATCTGGTGCTGGACGCCCTGGCCGCCGACCCGGCCCCGGCGCCGGGCGGCATCTCCGCCGCCTTCCACCTGGGCGTGGACGGCCGTCGGATGCTCAACTACGCCGAGTGGGAGAGCGCGCAGGCCCATGCGGACGCGCTGGCCGCCCCGGGCACCGGCATCGGTTCCGACACCCCCGCGTGGCGCCGGGTCCTGGCCTTCCCCGGTGTGACGGGCAATCCGTTCCACCGCTACGTGCCCGCCCTGACCCTGGAGCCCGCTGCCGGGTGAGCCCCGCACCGGCGCCGAGGCCATGGGCGGGCACGGAGCGGGAGCCAAGGGCCCGTCACGACCTCGGGGTGTTGGTCGCCGGCGCGGCGTTCACGATCGGCCGCGCCGGGCCCGTCAGCAGGCAGTCCTCGAAGAAGCCGAGACAGCGCAGGTGGTAGGAGCGCGCCGCGTATCCGAGGCTGATGTTGTGGCCCGCCCCGGGCTGCCGGTCCACGCACAGCCGCGGCGCGGCCGTCAGCCGGGACCGCAGCTCCGTGAGTGCCTCGGGATCGTGCCGCCACCAGGTCTCGTGCTCGGCGAAGGTGAACCGTACGGGCACGCGGACGCGGCCCGCGACCCTCCGGAAGAGCTTCGGCCACCGGGGGATGTCCGCCTGTTCCCGGAGCGGAACCGGGGAGACGATCGAGCCGCTGGTGGTGAAGGTGCTCGGCGGATAGAGGCCCAGCGGCCCCCAGCTCCGCCTGCCGCCGCGGGCCGCGCCCGCACCCGAGAAGGCGTCCGCCGCGTACCGATGGCCGCAGCCGGAGACCTCGACGCCGAGCAGGTCCGGCGCGGCGTGGTCGGCGGCGGTGAGCAGCGCGACCTTCCCGCCGAACGAGTGGGCCAGTATGAAGAGCCCGGCCCCCGTCCGGAACCGGGCGCGGTAGTCGCGCAGGGCGGCGGCGAGGGTGGCCGCCTGCTCGGCGAGCGCCTGCCCCTCGGGGAGCGGGCCCGCGGACTGCCCGTAGCCGGGCCGGTCCACGGCCAGGACCGTGAACCCGAGCCGGGCCCCCAGGGTGAGCAGGGAGAGGTCGGGCAGGGCCTGGCCGTCGAAGTAGCCCGCGCTCATGCCGGCTCCGTGCACCGCGACCACCGTGGCCCGCGGAGCACCGCCCCGGGGCTCGCAGAGCAGGGCGGACAGGGGGATCCCGGCGGCGTCCAGACTGATCCGGCGCACTCCCCGGGACTGGCCCGCGGGCGCGGTGGTCATGCCGCCGACGCAGCGTCGAGGGCGGCGGGCGCGCCCGGCCCAGGGCCGCCGGCGCCGGCGATGATCACGTCCGTGTCCACGGACATCATCCTGTGCTCGGATTTTCACATCCACGAGGTGACGCGCCGGACCGACCGCCCAGGCTGAGCCGTACGGACGGGCCCGCGCCCGAAGCGGGCCCGACACTCCCCGAAGTCACCCCCCGGACCGGGATCTCGGCCTGTCTGGCGCGTATCGAACCCCCGTCGTGATCGTTTCTTCAGACGTAGCCCCTACATCTGCTGTGGAATTCGGGAGGACGCGCGGTGACCGCTTGGCAGTACTTCGCCGGGGCCGGTCTGGTGGCGGCGCTCTGCCCCCTGCACGGCCATGTGGCGGTCGCGGGCGACGGCGACGACCGCGGAGCCAGGGTCGACGTGTGCGTGCCGGCCGGCAAGCCGGGGCGGCCCGCGGCGCGGCCTTCCGGGGCGCCCTCGGTACGGCCGGCCGTTCCCGGGCCCGACCGGCCCACCGTGCACCACCCGGGCGCGGGTCCCGCCCCGGCGGGTACGCCCCGACCGCCCGGCCCGGTGCGGCCGGAGCCGGCTGCCGGGCCCGCGCCCGCGCCCGCGCCTGCGGCGAAGGCCGGGGCCGGGGACGCGAAGCCGCCGCCACCCGCACCGG
>NZ_JBHWJY010000118.1:0-21235 GCF_042731135.1 Streptomyces sp. NPDC059874 | reverse complement strand
GCGGCCCCCCGCGTCTATCCCCGGGGGGGCCCCCGCCGCGTGGGGCCGGGGGCCCGGGGTCCGACCGGACTCAGTGCTCGTCGGCCAGGATCAGGTAGAGCTTCTTGCGGGCGTCGTTGATGACGGCGAGGGCCTTCTCCCGCTGCTCGGGCGAGCCGGTCTTGAACACCTGCCCAAACGCCTCCCACAGGCCGACTCCGGCCGAACGGATCTCGTGCATCGCCTCGAAGTCGAGGCCCCGCCCGGCATCCGCCCAGGGGGCGTCGGGGCCCGACTCGGCCTCGGTGCGACCGGCGTCGGTGAGCGTGAACAGCTTCTTGCCGCCCTCGCTCTCGCTGACGATCAGACCCTCGTCCTCCAGCAGCTGGAGGGTCGGGTAGACCGAGCCCGGGCTGGGCTTCCACGCCCCGCCACTGCGCTCGCCGATCTCCTGGATCATCTCGTAGCCGTGCATCGGCCGGTCGGCGAGCAGCGCCAGGATCGAGGCGCGTACGTCACCGCGCCGCGCCCTGCCGCGCGGTCCGCCGCGACCGCCGCGCCCACCGAAGGGTCCGCCGCCGAAGGCAGGCCCGAACGGGCCGAAGGCGGCACGCAGCCCCCTGAACTCCTCCCGACGATCGGGCCCGCAGTGGCCGTGGCCCCGTCCGTGCTCATGTCCGTGGCCGTGTCCGTGCTGTCCATGTGAACGCATGGCTGCGCTCCTTCCGTCACTTCGTAGTGGTTCGTTTCGGGTTCATCGGTTGTCCGATGAATCCACTATCGGTGACCGGTCGCGATGCGTCAACGATATATCGGAAACTTCTTCAAGCCCCCCAGCGAAACGTCCGGGAAGGAGGGTGTAGGGTCCGCATCAATTGAACGCGTTCAAGCAATGTCCAGGGGGCACTCGTCATGTGGAACCACGCGGTGACGACGGAACGGCGGCACAAGGACACCTGGAGCGGCATCGCGCCGGGCGCGGAGACCGTGGGAGGAGCGCAGATCCTCTGCGCGGGGCTGTACGCGCAGCTCGCCTCGCTCGCGGGAGAGCCGTACGACCGGGGCTACGGCGGCGCCATCGCCCTGCTGTTCGGGCTGGCCGTCATGGTCTCCGTCGGTCCGCTCATCGCCGGCCTGCTGGGCTTCGTGCACAGCCTGCTCTTCACCACACCGGTGATGGTGGCCTCGAACTTCGCGGGCATACGAAGCCCGCTCTCTGCGCCCTACTGGGCCCTGCCTGCGCTGGGCCTGCTCGCGGCCGGGTACGCCGCACCGATCTCCCTGCTCGCCGGCGCCTCGTACGCCGCCACGGTCGGCTGGATCGCGGCCGCCGGGGTACTGCCCGTGGGGATCGCGGTACTCGCGCGGATGCGGCAGGTCCCGAGTCGCAAGGTGCGGCTGTGGACGCTGGGGCCCGCCGTGTTCGCGCTGTTCGCCACCTTCTGCCTCGGAGCCGTCGCGCCGACGTACCGACCGCCGGTCCTCGAGCGCGCCGACTACGTCGGCGAGTGGGTGGGCGACGGCGTCCGCCTGGAGCTCGGCGCGCAGGGCGAAGTGACGGCGAAGAGCCTGCCGGTCCACGACGGGTTCGACGTCGTGGGCCACTGTTCGGGGCACGGGAAGTGGGCGCCCGAGGAGGCGGCCCACGGCGAGCGGGCGGGAGTCACCCTGTCCATCCCCACCTGCGAGGACGCGGAGCGCAGGTGGCTGGTCGCGGGTACGGACGAGCGGCCGGAGCTGTTCGTGCTCATGGGCGATCCGGACGCCGGCGAAGTGGCCGTACTGCGCAAGCGGGCGAAGTAGCCCGCGGTGGCTCACCGAACGGAAATACCAGTCCAGTCACCCCGGATTGGCCTTTGTCGGTGATCAAGGAACCGTCCTACGGTCGGGACATGCGCATCCGAATCGTCGACGCCTTCACCGACCGCCCCTTCCACGGGAACCCCGCCGCAGTCCTGATCCTCGACGGCGGGTTCCCGCCGGACGCCTGGCTCCAGCAGGTCGCCTCTGAGATGAACCTCTCCGAGACCGCCTTCGCCCACCCCCTGCCGCCCGGCGGGGACGCCGACTGGGCCCTGCGCTGGTTCACACCGGCCGCCGAGGTCGACATGTGCGGGCACGCCACGCTCGCCACGGCACACGTACTGGCCACCAGCGGGCTCGCGGACGGGCTGATCCGCTTCACCGCCCGCTGCGGCGTCCTCACCGCCGAGACCGCCGAGGACGGCACGATCACCCTCGACTTCCCGACCTCCTCGCTGACCCCCGTCCCGGCGCCGACCGCGGTGGACCACGCGCTCGGCGGCGCCCCGATCCTCTCCGTGCACGACACCGCCTCGCACATCGGCGACCTGCTGATCGAGCTCGCAGACGAGAAGACCGTCCGCGAACTCGAACCGGACCACGCCGCCCTGCGGGCCTTCGCCAAGCGCGGGGTGATCGTCACCGCGCCCGCCGAGGATCCCTCCCTCGGGTACGACTTCGTCTCCCGGGGCTTCTTCCCCGCCTTCGGGATCGACGAGGACCCGGTCACGGGCAGCGCCCACACCGCACTCGCCCCGTTCTGGGCCGGGCGCCTGGGCCGCGACGAGCTGACCGGCCTCCAAGGCGGCGCCCGCAAGGGGCTGGTCAAGGTCACCCTGGCCGGCGAGCGCACCCTGCTGACCGGCCACGCGGTCACCGTCCTCGACGGGGAGCTGCTCAGCGCCCCCTGATCGGCGGGTCAGGGCGTCGGCAGCCAGCCCACCTTGCCCGCGAGGAGCGCGTACCCGCCGAAGGCCACGATGTCGAGCAGCGCGTGCGCGACGACGAGCGGCCCCACCCGGCCCCAGCGGCGGTAGGCGAGCACGAAGACGACGCCCATCACCACGTTGCCGATGAAGCCCCCGATGCCCTGGTAGAGGTGGTACGAACCCCGCAGCACCGAGCTGGCGAGCAGCGCGGCCATCGGCGACCAGCCCAAGCCGTCGAGCCTGCGCAGCAGGTAGGCCAGCACGATGACCTCCTCCACCACGGAGTTCTGCACCGCGGAGAGGATGAGCACGGGGAACTTCCACCACACGTCGGGCAGCGCCTCCGGCACCACCGTGAGGTTGAATCCGCTCGCCCGCGCCACCAGGTAGAAGGCCAGCCCCGCGCTCCCGATCCCGGCCGCGACGACCGCGCCCCGGCCCAGGTCCCACCCGGGCCGGGTGCGGTCGAAGCCCAGTACCCGCAGCCCGGGCGCACCCTCACGGGTCAGGAAGTGCGCCACGAGCAGTACGGGGACCAGGGCGGTCGAGATGCCGAAGAGCTGCCAGGCCAGGTCCAGCCAGGGCCGGCCCGGGGCGTACGAACCGTTGAGCGTGGCGGCCTGGTCCTTGAGCCCGCCCGGCTTGGTGAGCGAACCGACGAAGCTGATCAGCGCCGAGACCCCGCTCGCCCCCAGCGACAGGCCGAGGACGAGCAGCGTCTCCGTCCGCAGGAGCCTGCGCCGCTCCTCTTCGCGCAGCTCCACGCCCACCGGCTCCGGCTCCACCCGCACGCCCCACTCCCGTCCTGCCGCCCCGTTCCGATCACCCCATACTGCCTCCTCGGCGGCGGAGCGGGATCACGGGACGGATCACGGAACGGCGCGGAACGGCGCGGAACGGATCACGGGACCGTGGCGGCCGGTCAGCGCCGGGCCGGCACCGGGGCGCTCACCTCCTCCTCGGCCAGTCCCACGGGCCAGGTGTGCACGGGATCCCCCTTGTGCATCAGCTCGCTGTAGCGCCGGGTGGTCGCGGCCAGCGCCTCGTCCCGCTCCAGCCCGGCCGCGAGGGCCTGGTGATAGGTGTCCACCTGCCAGGTCGCCCCGTTCACCCGCCGCCGGCAGCGCTCCTCGATGATGCCGAGGTAGTGGTCCCGGTCCGCGGGCTCGATGCCCCAGGCATCCAGCCCGGCCGCCGCCATCGGCAGCAGCTCGTCCAGTACCAGCCGCACCGCCGGTACGCTCACCAGTCCTCCGGCCCGGCCCCGGCGCGGCCACCGCAGGCGCGCGTCGATCCCGTACCGGCAGGCCGCGTCGAAGTTGGCCTCCGCCTCGGCGAAGGGCAGCCTGGTCCACAACGGGCGCGGCTCGTCCGCGAGGGTGCGAACGAGCCCGTAGTAGAAGGCGGCGTTGGCGACGACATCGGCGACGGTGGGGCCGGCCGGCAGCACCCGGTTCTCCACCCGCAGGTGCGGCACCCCGTCCGCGACCCCGTAGACGGGCCGGTTCCAGCGGTAGACGGTGCCGTTGTGCAGGACGAGTTCCTGCAGCCGCGGCACCCCGCCCTCGTCCAGGACCCGCAGTGGCTCCTCCTCGTCGCATATCGGCAGCAGGGACGGGAAGTAGCGGACGTTCTCGGCGAAGAGCTCGTACGCCGAGTCCACCCACCGCTCCCCGAACCAGGTGCGCGGTCGCACCCCCTGCGCCTGGAGCTCGGGCGGCCGGGTGTCGGTGGCCTGCGTGAACAACGGCGGCCGCGACTCCCGCCACAGCTCGCGCCCGAACAGGAACGGCGAGTTGGCGCCGACGGCTATCTGCGCGGCCGCCACCGCCTGCGCGGCGTTCCACACGTCCGAGAACCGGGCCGGCGTCACCTGTAGGTGCAGTTGGACGGATGTGCAGGCGGCTTCCGGCACGATCGACCCGGAGGTCCAGGTCAGCCGCTCGACGCCCTCGATGTCGAGCGTGAAGTCCTCCCCGCGCATCATCAGGATCTGCTCGTTCAGCAGCGAGTACCGGTCCACCGCCGACAGGTTGGCGGTGACCAGGTCGCCGCGCGAGATCGTCGGCAGAATTCCGATCATCACCACGCCGGCGTCGATCTCCGCGGCCTGCCGGTGGGCATAGCCCAGCCCCGCGCTGAGTTCCTCGGCGAGGCCGTCGAATACGCGGCCGCCGAGCCGGTGCGGGAGGACGTTCACCTCCAGGTTGAACATTCCCAGCTCCGTCTGGAAATCCGTGCTCGCAATCCGCTCCAGCACCTGGGCATTCACCATTCTCGGCAACCCGTCGGCACCCGCGAGATTCAACTCGATCTCAAGTCCCATCATGTTCTTCGGGCGATCGAACCTCTTCTCCGCCAGAAGTCGCTCCAGTCCCTCCAGACACTCGTGGAGCTTCCTTCGATACCTCTGCCGATCGGACAGGTCGAATCCGCCCGCCACGACCTTCTCCCCCATCGAAGCGTCCCTCCTCGACTGGGCCTGGCCCTGGGCACCCAGGCGCGCATGTACGGTCGATGATGCCCCGGCAGGGTGATCCATAACGCCCGGGGGGCGTGCGCCGCGAGGCGCGCGCGCCGGTTTGGCCGAAGGGCGCTCCGGCACATTCACCTGGCAAGTCGCCTCGCGCAAATTCCTCTTCGACTTTGCGTGCTCCCGATTACCGATGCTTTTCAGCCGGGCCCCCGTCAGGTAACCTCCGAGGTCAGCGCGACATGTTCGCGCTTATCCGGCATGAATGCCATGTCAGCGGGACCGGTAAGCGCCTTGCCGGCAATAGCCGGGACAGCTAGCCGAAACACTGCGTGAACACATGTCGTATAAACTCCGCAAACGAGGCAGAGAGTTGGCGCGCGGCCATTGCCCCTCAGCCCCCCTCTGGCCCCAGAATGCGACAGCGCCGTCCGCACCTCCCCCTTCCACAGGTCTCCCAAGTGAGAGGCGACCCACCATGCCGCTGCACGTCCCTCCGGCTCCCGCGCCCGCCCTGCGCAGCGTCCTCGCGGCCCTCGGTTCCCCCACCGCCGTCCACGAGGCGCACACTCCGGCCCTGCGCGCGCTCCAGGGGCCGATGACCGCCGAACTCCCGCTGCCGGTCCATGTCCTCGACCGACTGGGCATGTCCACCCTGACCGCCGGCGGCAGGCCGCCCCGCACACGCCTGACCGGCTGGAGGTTCCTCATCCGCAGCGGGGACCGCTTCGTCGCCGCGGCCGACACCCGCCTCACTCCCGACGGCTGGGCGTTCTCCCACTTCTTCGAGGGCCCCTACGTGGCCGCCACCGAACGCGCCCTGCGCCAGGCGGAGTCGCTCGGCAAGGGCTACCAACCGCGACTGCTGTCCGTACCGGAGCTGTACATGCTGACGCTGTGGCTGCACGGGGCGGTGGGCGCCGACGCCTCCGCCGGTCTGCCGGCCGGCGAGGACCTGCTGGTGCCCCTGGCTCCGGCTCCGCCCGGCATCGCCGCGTACCGGCCGCATCCGGTCTCGGAACTGCTGCCCGTACTGACCCACCGGCTCACCCCGGCGACGGCGCCGGCCCCGCCGTCGCTGGCCGCACCGGCCGCCTGACCCGATTGACCCATTCGGGTTAGTCCGGCCGGGCCACTCGCGAACCATCCGAAATGACAGGGGAGTTGGCCTGAACCGCCCGCACGAGTGATGCGTCATCAATCAGTGAGGACAGCCGGCGGGAAATCCCTGCGAAGCGGCTGTCCTGGGGGAAGACTGAGGACACGCTCCCCGCGGGTGCGGGGATGATCCAGGGGGACGGCCATGAATCACGCATCGAGCCGTAGCACGCAGACCACACCGCAGCGAAAGAACGCATCCATGTGCCAGCACCAGCCAGCCTGCCCGTCAGCCGAATCCGCCGACCGGGAAGCCGCCCGCCCGGTGGCCAACCACCCGGAGCAGGGCTGGAGCCTGCTGTGCAACGGCGTCCTGCTCTTCGAGGACACCGGGGAGCTGCTCCCCGACGGCCAGATCATCGCCCCGCACCGGCCGCTCGCGGTGGCGTAGGACGGAGCGCGCGACAGGGCGAGAACGACGAAGGGGCCGGTCCGGGAGAACTTCCCGGACCGGCCCCTTCGTCAGCGATCAGTTGTCGTACTCGTCCAGCGGCGGGCAGGAGCACACCAGGTTGCGGTCACCGAACGCACCGTCGATGCGACGCACCGGCGGCCAGTACTTCTCGGCAGCCGAGACCCCGCCGGGGAAGACGGCCTCGTCACGGGTGTACGGGTGGTTCCACTCGCCGCCCAGCGCCGCGGCGGTGTGCGGGGAGTTGGCCAGCGGGTTGTCCTCGAGCGGCCACTCACCGGAAGCGACCTTCTCGATCTCGCCGCGGATGGCGATCATCGCGTCGCAGAAGCGGTCGATCTCGACGAGGTCCTCGGACTCCGTCGGCTCGATCATCAGCGTGCCGGCGACCGGGAAGGACATGGTCGGCGCGTGGAAGCCGTAGTCGATCAGGCGCTTGGCGATGTCGTCCACGCTCACGCCGGTCGCCTTCGACAGCGGACGCAGGTCGATGATGCACTCGTGCGCGACCAGGTTGCCCGGGCCGGTGTAGAGCACCGGGTAGTGCGGCTCCAGGCGCTTGGCGATGTAGTTGGCGCCGAGCACCGCCACCTGGGTGGCGCGCTTGAGGCCCTCGCCGCCCATGAGGCGCACGTACGACCAGGAGATCGGCAGGATGCCGGCGGAGCCCCACGGCGCGGCCGAGATCGGGCCGACGCCCGTCTCCGGGCCGGCGGTCGGCTGCAGCGGGTGGTTCGGCAGGTACGGAGCCAGGTGGGCCCGGACACCGACCGGACCGACGCCCGGACCGCCGCCGCCGTGCGGGATGCAGAAGGTCTTGTGCAGGTTCAGGTGCGAGACGTCGCCGCCGAAGTGACCCGGCTTGGCCAGACCGACCAGGGCGTTCAGGTTCGCGCCGTCCACGTAGACCTGGCCGCCGGCCTCGTGCACCTGGGCGCAGATGTCGGCGACGTGCTCCTCGAACACACCGTGCGTGGAGGGGTACGTGATCATCAGCACGGCGAGCTCGTCGCGGTACTGCTCGATCTTGGCGCGCAGGTCGTCCGCGTCCACCTCGCCGTCGTCGGCGGTCTTGACGACGACGACCTTCATGCCGGCCATCACGGCGCTGGCGGCGTTGGTGCCGTGCGCGGAGGACGGGATGAGGCAGATGGTGCGCTGCTCGTCGCCGTTCGCGCGGTGGTAGGCGCGTACGGCGAGCAGACCGGCGAGCTCACCCTGCGAACCGGCGTTCGGCTGGATGGAGACCTTGTCGTAGCCGGTGACCTCGCAGAGACGTTCCTCCAGCTCGTTGATGAGCGTGAGGTAGCCCTCGGCCTGCTCCACCGGGGCGAAGGGGTGCAGCTGGCCGAATTCGGGCCAGGTCACCGGCTCCATCTCGGTGGTCGCGTTGAGCTTCATGGTGCAGGAGCCCAGCGGGATCATGCCGCGGTCCAGCGCGTAGTCCTTGTCCGAGAGCTTGCGCAGGTAGCGCAGCATCGCGGTCTCGGAACGGTGCTGGTGGAACACCGGGTGCGTCAGGTAGGCGTCCGAGCGCAGCAGGCCTTCGGGGAGGGTGTCGGCCGTGGTCTCGTCCAGCGCCTCGATATCGGCGGTGACGCCGAAGGCGGCCCAGACGGCCTCGATGTCGGCGCGCAGGGTGGTCTCGTCGCAGGAGACGGAGACCTGGTCCGCGTCGACCTGGTGCAGGTTGACCCCGCCCTCGCGGGCGGCGGCGACGACCTCGGCCGCGCGGCCCGGAACGCGGGCGGTGATCGTGTCGAAGAACGCGCCGTGCACGACCTCGACCCCGCCGGCCGTCAGGCCCGCGGCGAGCAGGGCCGCGTAGCGGTGGGTGCGGCCGGCGATCGTCCGCAGGCCGTCCGGGCCGTGGTAGACGGCGTACATGCCGGCCATGACGGCGAGGAGCACCTGCGCGGTGCAGATGTTGCTGGTGGCCTTCTCGCGGCGGATGTGCTGCTCGCGGGTCTGCAGCGCCAAGCGGTACGCCTTGTTGCCGTCCGCGTCCACGGAGACGCCGACGAGGCGGCCCGGCAGCGAGCGGGCGTGCTTGGCCTGGACGGCCATGTAGCCGGCGTGCGGTCCGCCGAAGCCCATCGGGACGCCGAAGCGCTGCGTGGTGCCGACGGCGATGTCCGCGCCCAGCTCGCCCGGGGAGGTCAGCAGGGTCAGGGCGAGCAGGTCGGCGGAGACGGAGACGATGGCGCCGAGCGCGTGCGCCTGCTCGATGACCGGCTTGATGTCCCGCACCGCGCCGGAGGCACCCGGGTACTGGAGGAGCACGCCGTAGACGCCGCGCTCGGCGATCTCGGCCGGAATGCCCTCGGACAGGTCGGCGACGACGACCTCGATGCCGATCGGCTCGGCGCGGGTCTCGATCACCGCGATGGTCTGCGGCAGCGCGTCGGCGTCGACGAGGAAGACGTTGCCCTTGGCCTTGCCCACGCGGCGGGCCAGCGTCATGGCCTCGGCGGCCGCGGTGCCCTCGTCGAGCAGGGAGGCGCCGGAAGTCGGCAGACCGGTCAGCTCGGCGACGACGGTCTGGAAGTTCAGCAGCGCTTCGAGGCGACCCTGCGAGATCTCCGGCTGGTACGGCGTGTAGGCCGTGTACCAGGCCGGGTTCTCCATGACGTTGCGGAGGATCACCGGCGGGGTGAAGGTCCCGTAGTAGCCGAGACCGATCATGGAGGACAGGACCTGGTTGCGGTCGGCGAGCGAGCGGAGCTCGGCCAGCACCTCGGCCTCGGTCCGCGCCTCGGGCAGGTTCAGTGCTTCAGCGGTCTTGATCACATCCGGGACCGCGGCGGCGGTCAGTTCGTCCAGCGAGCCGTAGCCCACCTGAGCGAGCATCTTCGCCTGCGCCTCGGCATCCGGGCCGATGTGGCGCTGCTCGAAGGGGATGCCTCGCTCCAGCTGGGAGAGCGGAATGCGGTTGGCGGTCATGTACGGAGGCCTCCTGGTCGTACGACCTGCGAGGGGCACCACGGCGCGGGCACCCGGACGGCCTCCCCCTCTGTCATCTCAACCTGAGAGTTTCACCGGCCGCTCGAGGGTTGCTCGAACGCGCCGGCTTTCACCGTCGGTGAGGAGAGGAACCGGCACTGCGCGCCCGGTACCCGCCCCTGCTTTCCAGAGTGGCCTCGTCCGTGCGGTACGTATGCCTGAGAGATTCCGGGGAGGATTTGCTCCTTCGGCGCCTCCGTCGTTCTCACTCGGAGGACTCTCCCGCACAGGGTCGACAGCCAGCACCAAGCCTACCAGCGAGGATCCAGGGCCTTCCCGAGTGGCCTCTTCTTGGGATATGCACTTTTGTAGTCATTACGGAGGAGTTGCGACCATTTGGAGGGACCGTGCAGACCGACATCGATCCGCGCAGCCTGATCGGCCGCAAGGCGTTCGACCGCAATGGCACCAAGATCGGCACCGTGGACGAGGTCTACCTCGACGATGCCACGGGCGTCCCGGAATGGGCCGCCGTCCGTACGGGCCTGTTCAGCCGGGACGCGTTCGTCCCGCTGGAGCCGAGCGAGCTGGTCGACAACACCCTGCGGGTGCCCTTCGACCGCTCCCTGATCAAGGACGCCCCCGACTTCGGCGTCGGCCGCCACCTTTCCCCCGAACAGGAGCTCCAGCTCTACCACCACTACGGTCTGGACGTGACGCTCCCGTCGGACTTCCAGCGCGACTTCGGCCACCTGGCGGGCAACGAGGACTGACGGGCCCCGCTCACCGGCCTAGCTTCACCTCCCCGAGCCCCTTCCGGCCCGCCCGGCCGGGGCCCGGGGCGCGGGCTGCCCCGGAGCTTCCCGCCAGGGCACACCGGCCGGCCCAGCCCCACAAGCGCCCCTGCCAGGGCATCCGGGCGGGGGCCACCCCCGAAGCAACCCGGCACGCCCCCGCACCGCAGGGCCCCGGCCGGGCCCCATGCGCGAGCCCGCCTGAAGCCACCCCGGCCCCGCACCCAACGGTCCGCAGCCCCGGCCCAGGGGCCCGGGCGCAGGCCCGCGCTTCGGAGGCACCCGGCACGCCTCAACCCGCCCGGGCAGGCCGCCCCGTCCGTCCCCTCACGGCCGACCGCCGAGCAGCCCGGCCCCGACGCCGTGGGCAGCGGCCAACGCAGGCGTGGGCAGCGGGCGCGGGCCTCGGGCAGTGCGCGCGGCGGGCCACCGACAGCCGGCGCGCGGGGCCACTGGCTCGCGCGGCCGGCGCTCGCACGGCCACGGGGCCCGGATGCGCCCCGAGCCCCTCAGCGGACGGCCCCTCAGCCGTCGGTGTCCGCCGTCGGCTCCGCCCCCGCGTCGCCCACCAGCGGCAGCGGGTCGGACGGCTCCAGCTCGGGATCGCCCACCCGGAAGGTCCGGACCCGGCCGGGCAAGGAGCCGGGCTGCTCGAACCGTACGGTCACCCGCCCGACCCCGCTGCCCTGCACCCACCCGGGCCCGTACACCGAATGGCGTACATCGTGGCCGGCCATCCACCGCCGCTCCTCCACCGGCCCGGGCTCCACGGCGGGCTCGCCCGCCCCCGGCGCCACGGACCACGGGTCCATCACCGGCTCGGCCTCCCCCCGCCCCTCGTCGGACCCGGCGGCCACACCCTCACCGGGCGACTCAGCGGCCCCGCCCGCACCCTCCGCCCCGCCCTCGGCGGCGAGCATCGCGGCCTGGGCGAAGAGGTCCTCCTGGGTGTAGTCCGCCAGCCCCGTCACACCCACGCCCAGCAGCCGCACGCCACCCGTGGTGTCCACGCCCTCCAGGAGCCGCGCCGCGGCCTCCCGCACGACCCCCGGGTCGTCCGTGGGGCCCCGCAGCGTCTCTGAGCGGGTCAGCGTCGAGAAGTCGTAGCGCCGCACCTTCAGCACGATCGTGCGCCCCGAGTGCCCGGACTCCCGCAGCCGCCGCACGCACCGGTCCGCCAGCCGCTGCACCTCGCCCCGGATCCGGACCCGGTCGTGGAGGTCGACGTCGAAGGTGTCCTCGACGGACACCGACTTCGCGTCCCGCTCGGCGACCACCGGCCGGTCGTCCAGCCCCAGCGCCATCCGGTACAGGCCCACGCCGTGCGCGCGCCCGACCATCCGGACCAGCTCGTCCTCCCCGGCCTCCGCCAGCTCCCCCACGGTGGTGATCCCGGCGCGGCGCAGGTGCTCCCCGGTGGCCGGTCCCACCCCCGGCAGGGTCCGCACCGACATCGGCGCGAGGAGTTCCCGCTCCGTCCCCGGCTCGATCAGCAGCAGCCCGTTCGGCTTGGCCTCCTCGGACGCCACCTTGGCCAGCATCTTCGACCCGGCCAGCCCCACCGACCCGCTGAGCCCCGTCACGGCCCGGATGTCCGCCCGCAGTCGCTCCCCCGTCGCCAGGGCGCTCGCCGAGTCGAAGGCGACACCGCCCGCCTCCAGGTCCACGAAGGCCTCGTCCAGGCTGAGCGGCTCCACCAGCGGCGACAGCTCCCGCAGCAGCGCCATCACCTGGTCGCTGACCTCCCGGTACAGGCTGAAGCGCGGGAAGACGTACGCGCCGTTCGGGCAGAGCCGCCTGGCCTGGGTCATCGGCATCGCCGAATGCACGCCGAACCGCCTGGCCTCGTACGAGGCGGTCGCGACGACCCCCCGCGGGCCGAGGCCGCCGACGATGACGGCCTTGCCGCGCAGGCTCGGCTTCGACGCCTGCTCCACGGAGGCGTAGAAGGCGTCCATGTCCAGGTGCAGGATGGTCGGCGCGGCTCTCACAGCCCCGATGCTGCCCTACGGGTCTGACATTTCCGGGGCTGGGTCAGACGGCGCGGTTGCGGCGTGCCGCGAGCTCGTCCGCCGGGTTGTGCCCGACCAACGTCTCGCCGGTGTCCACCCGCTCCCCGTGCAACTGGGAGAGCGCGCTCTCGACGTCGCGCCACACCACTCCCACGGCGATGCCGAAGACGCCCTGCCCGCCCTGGAGCAGGCTCACGACCTGGTCGGGGGACGTGCACTCGTAGACGGTGGCGCCGTCGCTCATCAGCGTCATCCGCTCCAGGTCGCAGAACCCGCGGTCACGCAGGTGCTGCACGGCCGTGCGGATGTTCTGCAGCGCGACACCGGTGTCCAGGAAACGCTTGACGATCTTGAGGACCACCACGTCCCGGAAGCTGTAGAGCCGCTGCGTGCCCGACCCGTACGCGGGGCGCACGCTCGGCTCCACGAGCCCGGTCCGCGCCCAGTAGTCGAGCTGCCGGTAGGTGATGCCGGCCGCGGCGCACGCCGTCGGCCCCCGGTATCCGATCTGCTCGGGCGCCTCGTCGCCGCCCACCGGTCCGACCGGCGTCGACTCCGGCTGACGGCGCGCGGAACCGGCCGCACTGCCGTGCAGCGGGTACGGTCCCCCGTCACTCCGCGCGGGGGTGCCCCCGGTCGTACCGTCGCCCGTGATCCTCACGCCGACCCTCCGTCCTTGACCTGCCCACCTTGAAGGTAGGCAGTCACCAGGGGTGCGTCAACGATCGCCACACTCGGCACGCCGAGTGATAATCACCCTGAGAGTGGTTTCCCGTATCCGTTTGCGGGGAAAGGCTACTCGAATGGGCTGAAAGTTCCCCGCGTCCCGCGCCTCACTGCGGGCCGGTACCGAAGTCCTCCGGCGAGATCTGGTCGAGGAACTCGCGGAACTTCTCCACCTCGTCCTCCTGCTCGTCCGGAATCGCGATTCCGGCGTCGTCGAGGACGCCGTCACTGCCGTAGATCGGCGTCCCCGTGCGCAGGGCCAGCGCTATGGCGTCGGACGGCCTCGCGCTCACCTCGACCCCGCTGGCGAAGACGAGCTCCGCGTAGAAGACGCCCTCCCGCAGATCCGTGATCCGGACCTCGGTGAGCTCCTCGCCGATCGCCTCCAGCACGTCCTTGAACAGGTCGTGCGTCAGCGGCCGGGCAGGGGCCATCCCCTGCTGCGCGAAGGCAATGGCGGTCGCCTCCCCTGGTCCGATCCAGATGGGGAGGTACCGGTCGCCTCCCACTTCACGCAGGAGCACGATCGGTTGGTTGGAGGGCATTTCCACCCGGACACCCACAACGTCGAGCTCGTTCACACAGCAACCCTAGGACCTGCCCGGCAGGTTTGGGTAGTCGGGGCCCCACTCCGACCAGCGAGCTCACCGCAGACGGACCCCGAGAGCGGTCTGCACGAGGGCCTCGTGGAGCCGTACGGACAGCCCCGCGAGCTCTTTCAGGGTGGCCTCCGCATGCGCCCTGGTCTGCGGGTTGCGGTGGCGCCGCAACGGTGCCACGACCTGCTCCACGAGCCCGGCCTCCCGGTCCGCGGCGGCCTTCATCGCACGCAGGTGGCGCGGCTCCAGCCCGAACCGCCCGAGATCGGCCACGAGCCGGGCCACCGTGACGGACTCGGCGTCGAATCCGCCGCCCGGAGCCTCGGCGAGCAGCCCGTAGGACTCCCATTCGACCAGCTGCACCTCGTCGACGTCAGCGGCCGCCAGGAGCTCCGCACGGTCCACCCGGGCCACCGTGGGCCGCTCCCGGCCCACCTCGCCGTATACGGCCGCAGGACTGCCGGGATCAGCCGTGCCGGCGGAGTCCGCGTGCGCCGTCGGTGCCGGAATGCGGATCTGCTCGCCGCGGGCGAGCGCGTCGAGGTGCTCGCGGATGACCTTCAGCGGCAGGTAGTGATCGCGCTGCAACCGCAGGATGCGCGCCAGGCGCTCCACGTCGTCGGTGCTGAACTTGCGGTATCCCGAAGGTGTGCGTCGGGGCTCGACGAGCCCTTCGGCCTCCAGGAAACGAATCTTCGAGATCGTGACTTCGGGGAACTCGTCACGCAGCGTGGTGAGCACGGTGCCGATGCTCACCAGCCGCCCGGCGGTGCCGGCGGTGCCGTTCTTCGGGGCACCGCCGGTCGGGGTACGCAGCATGAGACCTTCCCAGATGGGGTCAGATGCCCCGCAGGCTCGCGTAGAAGACCAGCCGGTACTTGCCGATCTGCACCTCGTCGCCGTTGTGCAGGGCGACGGAGTCGATCGGTTCACGGTTCACGTACGTGCCGTTGAGGCTGCCGACGTCGGAGACGGTGAAACCGCCGTCCTGGCCCCTGCGGAAGTCGACATGGCGCCGGGAGACGGTGACGTCGTCCAGGAAGATGTCGCTCTGCGGGTGCCGGCCCGCCGTGGTCAGCTCGCCGTCCAGCAGGAAGCGGCTACCGGAGTTGGGACCGCGCCGCACGATGAGCAGGGCGGAACCGGGCGGCAGCGCTTCCACCGCGGCCTGGGCCTCGGGGGACAGCGAGGACGACACGTGCGTTTGTCCCGACACCTCGGCCTCGTAGGCCTCCAGGCCCGAGATCGAGATGGTGGACGTGGTCTCCGAGGCACGCTCCGGCGTCAGACCAGCCCGCAGCGGCGCTCCGCAGTTGGAGCAGAACCGGCTGGCCGCATCGCTGCGGTGTCCGCACCTGCTGCAAATCTGCTCGGCCGACATGGACGGCTCCTCGCGCCGCGGCTGCCCCGCGGAGGCATTGGTGGCATACGGGTCGGGGGCAAACCCTCCACCCGCACTTGAGGTTGATGGTTCACCGAAACCTATGCGTCCGGTACCAGCAGGGTCAACAGTCGACGCGCCGGATGCGCCCGAATTGTCACCCGCTCCCGCCACCTCGTCACGGAAGAGCGGCCGGTCGCCCTGCCCCTCCGCGTCACCGTGCCCGGCACGGTGACGTGCTGAGCCGCTTTCCTCGCGGTTCTTCTTGCCGAACAACTTCTCAAACAACTTCACGGGCGATTCCCCTTGACCGAAACAGACCCGCCCGTGGGGCAGGACGAACTCCGAATGCAGACACCTGCCGACCCGGACATTCTCACAACGTCCGTAACCACCAGACAGTTTCCACCACGCACCGCGACTTCGGTGCGCCGACCCCCCGCAGGCATCAGCCCGCGTGAGCCGGTCCACTCTCCGCACCGCATCATCACGATGACGACCGAGCGTAGTCAGGCTGCTTCGCAGCCCGCAAGGCATCCACGACGATCTTCGCCGACCGGATGACGGACACGGTGGCCTGCTCCTTCTCCAGCGTCTGGACGACACCGCCCGGGATGTTGAGCGCGGGCTCCAGATCCTGGGCCTTGCCGATCACCCTGAACTCGTAGGGCTGTGTGATCTTCTTACCGTCGATCCCGACCCCGCCGTTCTCGTCCGAGAAGTACGAGCCGGCCACGATGCGCACGCCGTTGATCTGAATCGCCTCGGCCCCGGCCGCCCGCAGCTCCTGGAGCGTGTCCAGCAGCTGGTCGGACCGCACCTTGCCCGTCGGATCGGTGATCTTCAGCGTGATGCCCGGCCCCTGCGCTGCCACCGTACCGGCCAGGATGCCGAGTTGGCGCTCCTTCTCCACGGTCTGCTTGCGGGCCTCCTCGGCCTGGTTGGAGCTGCTCTCCAGCTCCTTGCGCTGGTCCTCCAACCGCTGCTTCTCGTCCTCCAGGCGTTTGGTCCGCCCGTCGAGCTCGTCGAGGATCCGTACGAGGTCCTCCTGGCGGGCTCCGCGCAGCGCGCTGGACTCGCTGTTCGACCGCACCTGGATGGCCAGCCCCAGGCCCAGGACGAACAGCAGCAGCGCGACGATCAGTTGGGCCCGGCTCACCCGAGGCGGCCACAGCCCGGCCGCGAGCCGCTGCCGGCCCGTCTGCTCCACGGGCTCCGGCACGTCCTTCGGCGGCTGCGCCGCGGCTCCCGGCTGCTCGGGGGTGTCGTCCGTACTCATCGGCCTCACGCCCGGAACACGTGCCGACGGATGGCCGCGGCGTTGGAGAAGATACGGATGCCGAGGACCACGACCACACCGGTGGACAGCTGCGAGCCCACCCCGAGCTTGTCACCGAGGAAGACGATCAGCGCGGCCACGACCACGTTCGACAGGAACGACACCACGAAGACCTTGTCGACGAAGATGCCGTCCAGCATGGCGCGCAGGCCCCCGAACACCGCGTCCAGCGCCGCCACCACGGCGATCGGCAGATAAGGCTCCACCACGGCCGGCACTTCGGGCCGGACCAGAAGTCCGGCCACCACTCCGGCCAAGAGGCCCAGTACCGCGATCACGATGCACCCTTCTGCTGCTCTGCTGCTGTAGCTGTACGTACGGTCAGACTCGACGCGGCCGGCAGCCGCACCTCGTCCGCTGCGGACAGGGTGTAGCGGATCCCGTAGCTCTCCTGCAGCACGTGCAGGTACTGGCCGTCCGCCGAATCCTGGAAGGTCGTGCCGAGCTTCTTCTTGTCCCCCACCGCCAGCACTTCGTACGGGGGCACGAGCGGCCTGTTGTCGACCAGTATCGCGTCACCGGCCGCCCTGATCGCCGACAAGGCCGTCAGCCGCTGCCCGTTGATCGACACGGCCTCCGCCCCGGACTGCCACAGCCCGTTGACGATCTTCTGCATGTCGCGGTCGCGGAGCCGGCCGGTGTCCGAGAAGCCGGCGCTCTCGCGCGGTCCGCCGCCACCGCCGTCGGAAGCGCCCTTGGCGTCGTCCACGACCAGCCTGATCCCGGGCCCCCGCACCTCGGTCGCGCCGGCCAGCAGCGCCACGAGTTCGCCCTGACCTCCGCCGGGCTGCTTGAGCGCCGCGCGCTGGCGGTCCGCGACATCGGTCCGCAGCCGGTCGATGTCCCGCTCCAGGCCGTCCGCGCGCTCGTCCGCGCGGTTCACCCGGTCGATCAGCTCCTGACGCTCCTTGGCCAGCACCGGCGCGGCCACCCGCGCCTCCGCGGCCCCGAGCGTGACGACCATGGCCGCGAGCACGAGACCGGCGGCGAGCCCCAGTTTGGCCTTGAGGGTCCGGGGCAGTCCCGCCGTGCCCTCCGCCTCACGACGGGCCGACGCCTCCGCGTAGCCCTCGTCGAGACTGTGATCCATCACGTGCGTCAGCAGCGACATGGAAGCGTCCGGGCGCGGGGGCACCGGGGACGCCGAACTCCGGTTGTGGGGCGGCTGCGACATGCCGCACATCGTCGCATGTCGGCGCCGTACACACCGAATGCGCCCATCCGGCGGGCCGGGCGGGGGCCTCCCCGCACCCGGCCCGCCGGACTTCGGTCCTTCGTGGATCAGCGCCCGGCACTCAGTGCCCGGCCCCGTCCACCGCTCCCGCCCACTCGTCGAGCAGGGCCTGCGCCGACGCGTCGTCGGGACCTTCGGCCCAGAGGTGGGTGACCGCCTCCGCCGGGTCGGGCAGGACCAGCGCCCACCGGCCGTCCGCCTCGACCACGCGCACCCCGTCGGTGGTGTCGACCTGCCGGTCGCCGGCCGCCTCCACGACCCGCCGCATGACGAGCCCCTTCACCGCCCACGGAGTCGGCACGTCCCGCTTGAGCACGTGGGCCCGCGGAATCCGGGCGTCGATCTGGCTGAGAGTGAGCTGCGTCCGCGCCACCAGCCCGAGCAGCTGGACGAAGGCGGCGGACCCGTCGAAAACACTGCTGAACTCGGGAACGATGAACCCGCCGCGGCCGTCTCCACCGAAGATGGTGTTCTCCGCCCGGCCCACCCGGGTCAGGTCGTCGGGCGAGGTCGTCGTCCACTCCACCTGTGTGCCGTGGTACGCCGCCACCTGCTCGGCGACCCGCGTCGTGGTCACCGGCAGCGCGACCTTGCCGCTGCGCTTCTCCGCGGCGACCAGGTCGAGCATCACCAGCAGCGCCCGGTCGTCCTCGATGATCCGCCCGCGCTCGTCCACCAGGGAGATCCGCTCGCCGACTGGGTCGAACCGCACCCCGAAGGCCGCCCGCGCCGAGGCCACGATCTCCCCGAGCCGCACCAGCCCGGCCCGCCGGGACTCCGTCGTCTCCGTCGGCCTGGACTCGTCGAGCCCCGGGTTGATCGTCAGTGCGTCCACCCCGAGCCGCCCGAGCAGGCTGGGCAGAACGAGACCGGCACTGCCGTTCGACGCGTCCACGACCACCTTGAGCCCGGCGTCACCGATCCCGGTGGTGTCCACCTGCCTCAACAGCGATCCCGTGTACGAGTCGAAGACGCTCGACGGGAAGTGCAGGTCGCCGATCTCCCCCGGGAACGCCCGCCGGTACTCCTGGCGTGCGTACACCCGGTCGAGCTTGCGCTGTTGCGCCTGCGAGAGGTCCGCGCCCCGCTCGTCCAGGAACATGATGTCCACGGAGTCCGGCACGCCGGGCGAGGTCCGCAGCATGATCCCGCCGGCGCTGCCCCGCGCGGTCTGCTGCCGGGCAACGGGCAAGGGCACGTTCTCCAGGTCCCGCACCTCGATCGCGCTGGCCTGGAGCGCCGAGATCACCGCCCGCTTGAGCGCCCTGGCACCTCGGGAGTGGTCACGGGCCGTGGTGACGATCGCCCCCTTCTTCAGGGTCGTCGCGTACGCGCCTGCGAGCCGGACCACCAGCTCGGGGGTGATCTCGACGTTCAGGATCCCGGACACGCCGCGCGCACCGAACAGATGTGCCTGACCGCGGGACTCCCAGATGACCGACGTGTTGACGAAGGCACCGGCCTCGATCGTCTTGAAGGGGTAGACGCGCACGTTCCCCTGGACGATCGATTCTTCGCCGACGAGGCACTCGTCGCCGATGACGGCCCCGTCCTCGATCCTCGCGGACCGCATGATGTCGGTGTTCTTCCCGATGACACAGCCGCGGAGGTTGCTGTGGGGTCCGATGTACACGTTGTCGTGGACGACGGCCTTGTGCAGGAAGGCCCCGCTCTTGACGACGACGTTCGACCCGACGACGGTGTGCTCGCGGATCTCGACGCCGGCTTCGACCTTGGCGTAGTCCCCGATGTACAGGGGCCCGCGCAACACCGCGTCCGGGCTCACCTCGGCCCCTTCGGCGATCCACACACCGGGTGAGATCTCGAAGCCGTCCATCTCCACCTGGACCTGGCCCTCGAGCACGTCGGCCTGGGCCTTGACGTAGCTCTCGTGCGTGCCGACGTCCTCCCAGTAGCCCTCGGCCACGTAGCCGAAGATCGGCCGGCCTTCCTTCATCAGCTGCGGGAAGACGTCGCCGGACCAGTCGACCGAGACGTCCGGGTCGACGTAGTTGAAGATCTCCGGCTCCATCACGTAGATGCCGGTGTTGATGGTGTCCGAGAAGACCTGTCCCCAAGTCGGCTTCTCCAGGAAGCGCTCGACCTGGCCCTCCTCGTCCACGATCGTGATGCCGAATTCCAGCGGATTCGGCACCCGGGTCAGGCAGACCGTGACGATTCCGCCCTTCTCCTTGTGGAAGCGGATCAGGTCGGTCAGGTCGAAGTCGGTGAGCGCGTCGCCGGAAATGACGAGGAAGGTGTCGTCCTTCAAGGCCTCCTCGGCATTCTTCACGCTGCCGGCGGTGCCGAGTGGCTTCTCCTCGTTGGCATAGGTGAGCTCCATCCCGAGCTCTTCGCCGTCCCCGAAGTAGTTCTTGACGAGCGACGCCAGGAACTGCACGGTGACCACGGTCTCGCTGAGCCCATGCCGTTTGAGCAACCTGAGCACATGCTCCATGATCGGCCGGTTCACCACCGGCAGGAGCGGCTTGGGCATGCTCGAGGTCATCGGGCGAAGACGCGTACCTTCGCCACCGGCCATCACGACGGCCTTCATGTCGGAAGAATCCTCCTTGATAGACGACGGTCGTGCCGACCTCACCCATCTCGGAAGGTGAATCCCCGATTCCACCGTGTGTTCCGGCCGGACGGGCTCAATCGGCGGTGGCGTCCGCCTTCACCAGACGACGGACTTGAACCACGTACAGGATTCCTGCCCACCAGTAGAGCGTTGTACCCCATCCCGCGAACGCCCATCCGAAAACTGACCCCGTCCAGGCCAACCAACCCGTCCCGTCACTGAGCAACAGCAAGGGGAACGCGTACATCAGGTTGAAGGTGGCGGCCTTGCCGAGGAAGTTGACCTGTGGCGGCGGATAGCCGTGGCGGCGCAGGATCCACACCATGACCAGCAACATCAGCTCGCGTGCGAGCAGCGCCCCGGTGAGCCACAGGGGAAGAATCTCGCGATAGGTCAGACCGAAGAGCGTCGACAGGATGTACAGCCGGTCCGCGGCGGGGTCCAGCAGCCGGCCGAGGTTGCTGATCTGATTCCAGCGGCGCGCGAGCTTCCCGTCGAGGTAGTCACTGATCCCGCTGAGCATGAGTACGGCCAAGGCCCACCCATCGTGCTCCGCGAGGATCAGCCACAGGAACAGGGGCACGCCGGCCAGGCGAGCCATGCTCAGGATGTTCGGAATGGTGAAAATTCGGTCAGTCTGAACCCGAGTCTCCTGGACCTCCACCCGGGGGCCTCCACTGTGACTGTAGAAAGGTTGAACGATGCCCCCTGACCCTACAGGAGTCCGCACAGGTGCCCGTAAACGCAGAAAAGCCCCGCACCGAACCCTGAAGGGCTGGTGCGGGGCTTTCCCACAATGATTGTTCGGCGGCGTCCTACTCTCCCACAGGGTCCCCCCTGCAGTACCATCGGCGCTGAAAGGCTTAGCTTCC
>NZ_JBHWJY010000117.1:0-21262 GCF_042731135.1 Streptomyces sp. NPDC059874 | reverse complement strand
GGCTGGAATTGCCCGCCAGACCCGCGCGAATACCCAGCCCCGCCGGCGTTTGAGGCGCGGGGTCAGTTCAGGAGGGCTCTGGCGGCGGCAGCCTCGGCGCGGATGCGGGCCGCGGCGTCCGCGTCCACCACCGCCACCACCTCCGCGTACGCCTCCAGCTCGGCCGCGCCCTCCCGGAACGCGCCCCGTTCCACCAGCAGCCGCGCCCGGTCGTACCGCAGCGCCGCCGGATGCGACGGCAGCAGCAGCGACAGCTCCAGCGCCCACAGCGCGACCCCCGAGTGCTCCGGGCGGGCCGAGGCCCACGCGCGGATGTTGTTCAGGATGCGCAGCACGATGTCCAGGGTGCGGGCCGGGGTGCGGGGGCCGGAGGCCAGCTCCGCCGGGCCGGCGCCCAGCGACGCGCCACCCGCGAACGGGTCGACCACCACGCCCTCGTCCGGGTCGCCGAAGCCCACCACGAAGTGCCCCGGCAGGCCCAGCCCGTACACCGGCGCCCCCGCCCGCCGGGCGACCTCCAGCCAGACCACGGACAACAGGATGGGCAGGCCGCGGCGGCGGCGCAGGACCTCGTGCAGGAGTGAGGAGGAGAGGCGGTCGTAGTCGGCCGGGGTGCCGTGGAAGCCGAGCCGGCCGCCCAGCAGCTCCGTGACCGCCGAGGCCCACTCCCGCGCGCCCCGCAGCCCGTACGGCAGCATCCCGGCCAGCCGGTCCAGTTCGATCTGCGCCCAGTCCATGACCCTTTCGTCGAGGTCCGGGTCCGCCTCGGCCGCCAGCAGCAGGCACAGCACCGCGAGGTCAGGCCGCTCCGCCCGCGCCTCCGCCGCGAACTGCTCCCGCCAGGAGGACGTCACGACACCACCCGGTGGCGGTAGTGGTGGTACGCGTGGTGCGTCGCGAAGCCGAGGCCGTCGTACAGCGCCAGCGCCCCCGCGTTGTCCGTCTCCGCCTGGAGCCACGCCGCCGACGCGCCTTCCTCCAGCGCCTTGCGGGCCAGCGCCGCCATCACGGCCGTCGCCAGGCCCTCCCGGCGGTGCTCCGGATCGACCGTCACCGCCGCGAAGCCGGCCCACCGCCCGTCGACCACCAGCCGGCCGATGGCCCGGCCCCCGGGCAGCGCCGCGAACCACACCGACGGCCCCTCGACCAGCATCCGGCGTGCCAGGTCCGGGTCGGTGACCTTCCCGTAGCGCCCGAGCCACTCCTCGTCCGGGACGCGGGTCAGACGTACGGACTCGGCGGCGGGCGCCTCGACGTCGGCCACCGGGGCCAGCGCCCCGATCCGTACCTCCGCCGACACCTCGGACACCCAGCCCCGACGCTCCAGCTCCGCACACAGCAGTTCCTGCGCACCGGCGGCCCCCGTCGCGGCCTGCACGTAGGCCGGAAGCCCTCGTTCCGCGTACCAGGCGGTCACTCGCGCGAGTGCATCGTCCAGCGGTATCCCCGGGTCGCCGAGCGGTAGCACCGAGTTGGCCCGCCGGGTGAATCCGGCGGCGGCACGCAGCGTCCACTCGCCCAGCAGCTCGCTCTCCAGCGGCTGCCAGGACCGCGCCGCGACCCGTGAGAGCTCCTCGAAGGAGGCCGCCGGACCCCGCCTGCGGGCCGGCGCCGGGGGCACCACCTTGCCCGCCACCAGCGCGGATTCCGCGATGCGGACGGATTGGCCGTTCTTTCGTGTGATCACCAGCACACCCCGGTCCCAGGATGTGAGAACACCTACCGTGTCGGTGAACTCGGGTGATCCACTCAGGCCGCCCTCCACCCGTCGTACAGAGACTCGTTTACCCACGTCAGCCGGGGTGATACGAACCTCCAGCAGTCCGCCCGCAGTGAATTCCACAGCTCTGTCCGCCCCTCCTGTTCGGATCGTGCCCGGGAACGGAGATACTAGGTGCGGGCATCGACGACGCCGCGCTCCCGCGCGATATGGACAGCCCTACCGAGGAGGAACGAGAGCGTGACCTACGTCATCGCGGAGCCTTGTGTCGACGTCAAGGACAAGGCATGCATCGAAGAGTGCCCCGTCGACTGCATCTACGAGGGCCAGCGGTCCTTGTACATCCACCCGGACGAGTGCGTCGACTGTGGTGCGTGTGAGCCGGTCTGCCCGGTCGAGGCCATCTTCTACGAGGACGACACCCCGGAGGAGTGGAAGGACTACTACAAGGCGAACGTCGAGTTCTTCGACGAGCTCGGTTCGCCCGGTGGTGCCTCCAAGCTGGGCCTGATCGAGCGCGATCACCCCTTCATCGCGGCGCTGCCCGCCGACATCAACCCTTCTCACTGAGGGTTCCCGGCACAAGCGCCACTCGGTCCCGTACGGCCTGCACGCCGCACGGGACCGAGGTGTTTACCGACCCGCACGTCCAGCACCCAGAGAGAGCAGAGACCACCGTGGCCGCAGTATCCGACCGTCTTCCCGCCTTCCCCTGGGACAAGCTGGAGCCGTACAAGGCCATGGCGGCGGCCCATGCGGACGGCATCGTCGACCTGTCCGTCGGTACGCCCGTGGACCCGGTCCCGGAGCTGATCCAGCGCGCCCTGGTCGGCGCCGCCGACTCCCCGGGCTACCCGACGGTATGGGGCACGCCCGCCCTGCGCGACGCGATCACCGACTGGCTGCGCGGCCGCCTCGGCGCGAGCGCCGCCGGGCACCGCAACGTCCTGCCGGTCGTCGGCTCCAAGGAGCTGGTGGCCTGGCTGCCGACCCAGCTGGGCCTCGGCGCGGGCGACAAGGTCGCCTACCCGCGGCTCGCCTACCCGACGTACGAGGTCGGCGCGCGGCTGTGCGGCGCCGAAGCCGTCGTCTACGACGACCCCACCGAGCTCGACCCGACCGGCCTGAAGCTGCTGTGGCTCAACTCCCCGTCCAACCCCACCGGGAAGGTCCTCGCCAAGGAGGAGCTCATCCGGATCGTGGCCTGGGCGCGCGAGCACGGCATCCTGCTCTTCAGCGACGAGTGCTACCTGGAACTGGGCTGGGAGGCCGAGCCGGTCTCCGTCCTCCACGACGAGGTCTGCGGCGGCTCGTACGAGGGCATCGTCGCCGTCCACTCCCTCTCCAAGCGCTCCAACCTGGCCGGGTACCGGGCGGCCTTCATCGCGGGCGACCCGGCGGTCCTCGGCGAGCTGCTGGAGATCCGCAAGCACGGCGGCATGATGACCCCGGCGCCGGTGCAGGCCGCCACCGTGGCCGCGCTCGGTGACGACGCGCACGTCGAGGAGCAGCGCGTGCGCTACGCCGCCCGCCGTGCGGCGCTCCGCGCGGCCCTGGAGGCGCACGGCTTCCGGGTCGAGCACAGCGAGGCCAGCCTCTACCTGTGGGTGACCCGGGACGAGCCGTGCTGGGACACGGTCGCCCACCTCGCGGGGCTGGGCATTCTGGTGGCGCCCGGAGACTTCTACGGCGAGGCGGGCGCGCGGTTCGTGCGCGTCGCCTTCACCGCCACCGACGAGCGGGTGGAGGCGGCGGTCAAGCGCCTCGCGGGCTGAGCCCTCGCCGGATCGTCCGTACACGCCCGAAGGGGCCGGGAGTTCGCGCTCCCGGCCCCTTCGGCGATCCTGCGGTTCTACTGTGATCAGCCGAGCGGCAGGCCACCCGGCAGACCGCCGGTCGGCAGGCCGCCGGGCAGTGAGCCCAGCGGCAGCTCCTGCGCGGCCGGTACCGGCAGCCCGCCGAGCAGGCCGCCCGCCTTCCCGGCGACGTCGGCGGCCGGCACGGCCTGGGTGGCCGTGTCCGTGGCGGCGGTGGCGGTGTCCGTGGCCGTCGCGGTGGCGTCGGCGGTGTCGGGGGCGGTCAGGGCGCCCAGCTGGGGCACGGACTCCAGACCGGCGGCACTGGCCGCGCCGGCCGCACCGACCACGGGCGCTGTCCCGGCTGCGACGAGCAGCGCGGCACGGGCGATCCGACGGGTCAGGGGGAGGGACATGATGCTCCTAAGCGGTAGCGGCTGAGTACGCCGTGTACAACCGCTCGGGGGGCGGGAGGAGTTGCGGAGCCACCGGGTAAAGGATCAGTAACGCATCGTTTAATCGGCTTCCGGGAAAAGCTCATTGGATGCGCGCCCACCAGCACTTCTACCGGTGCCGAGGGTCCTCGCCCCGGCCACCGGGTCACCCCCGCACGGGTGACGTCTCGTACGTCTGACTCGTTTCACCGGGGCACGAAGATCCGTACGTCGTCCGGGCCCGCGCTCAGCGGGTCGCCGGTCCCCGACGTGCCGGGCGCCTTGTCGACCCAGCGGCCCTTGTTCTCGCCCGCGATCCACGCCTTGCCGTCGTACGCCACGCGCGAGAGGTTCAGCTCGGCGGCGTTCGCCACGGCCCAGTGCGCGAGCTCCCAGCCGCGCTGCCGGTCGACAGCGCCGTTCTTGCCCGTCGCCGGCACGGTGACCTCGGTCCGGTCCGTCGGCCCCGACCGCCCCGCCGAGGACGCGGGCGGGCCGAGCTTCGGCGCCGCCTTGTCCCCGAACACCCGGGTCAGCTCGGCCTTCACCTTGTCCGGATCGCCCGAACCGGGCCGCGGCGCGGGACCGGTGCAGGTCAGCGTTCCCGGAGCACCACCGGTGAACGCCGCCGCGAGCAGCGTCGCGTCCGGCTCGTGCTTCGCGTACGCCTGCGGGAATCCGCTGAGCTGGACCTGCTGCGCGGCCTCCGTCAGCGGCAGCCGCGCCCACCCCCGGACCTCCTTGAGGCGGTCGTAGAAGATTCCGGCCGAATACACCGGGTCCCGGATCTGTGCGGGCGTGCCCCAGCCCTGCGAGGGCCGCTGCTGGAACAGGCCCAGCGAGTCCCGGTCGCCGTGGTTCAGATTGCGCAGCGCCGACTCCTGCATCGCGGTGGCTATCGCTATCGTCACCGCCCGCTCCGGCATCGGCTTGCCCGTGCCCACGGCCGCGATCGTCGCCGCGTTCCCCGCCTGCTCGGGAGTCATCGAGTACGAGCCGCCCCCACCGGCGGCGCGGACGGTGCAGTGCGGCGCACCCTGACCGCCGGTCGAGTCCTGCTTGGCGGCGAAGTAACCGATGACCGCGAGCAGGACGAGCAGACCGGCGGCGGTGCGCAGCAGCCGGCGAGGGCGACGGGGGTGGTGATCGCTCTGGGACACGCGGCCCACCGTACTTGAGCCACATGACGCGTCCACCGGCCGGACGTGGAAGGTGCGCCACAGCCCGGGGCGTTAGGGTCAGAGCCATGTCCGAATCCGAGCTGGACCTCACCCTGGACGCCGCCGAGCTGACCGCCCGGCTCGTCGACATTCCGTCCGTGAGCGGCGACGAGAAGGTGCTCGCCGACCTCGTGGAACACGCGCTGCGCGCTCTGCCGCACCTCACCGTGGACCGTTTCGGAAACAACGTCGTGGCCCGTACGAACCTCGGCCGTGCCGAGCGCGTCGTACTCGCCGGCCACCTCGACACCGTGCCGATCGCCGACAACGTCCCGTCCCGCCTCGACGAGAACGACGTCCTGTGGGGATGCGGCACCACCGACATGAAGTCCGGCGTCGCCGTACAGCTGCGCGTCGCCGCGACCGTGCCCGAGCCGAACCGCGACCTCACCTTCGTCTTCTACGACCAGGAAGAGGTCGCCGCCGACCTCAACGGCCTCGGCAAGGTCGCCGAAGCCCACCCCGACTGGCTGACCGGCGACTTCGCGGTGCTCCTGGAGCCCTCCAACGCCGAGGTCGAGGGCGGCTGCCAGGGCACCCTGCGCGTCCTGCTGCGCACGACCGGCGAGCGCGCCCACTCCGCCCGCAGCTGGATGGGCTCCAACGCCATCCACACCGCCGGCCCGATCCTGGCCAAGCTGGCGGCGTACGAGCCGCGCAAGCCGGTCATCGACGGCCTGGAGTACCACGAGGGCCTCAACGCTGTCCGCATCGAGGGCGGCGTCGCCAACAACGTCATCCCCGACGGGTGCACGGTGACGGTCAACTTCCGCTACGCCCCCGACCGCAGCGAGGCCGACGCCATCGCCCACGTCCGGGAGGTGTTCGCGGACTGCGACATCGCCGAGTTCGTGATCGACGACTCCTCTCCCGGCGCCCTGCCCGGCCTCTCCCACCCGGCGGCCGCCGCCTTCATGGAGGCCGTCGGAGGACACGCCATGCCGAAGTTCGGCTGGACGGACGTCTCCCGCTTCAGCGCCCTCGGGGTCCCGGCGGTCAACTACGGCCCGGGCGACGCGCTGCTGGCCCACAAGGTCGACGAGCGCGTCGAAACGAAGGCGATCCTGCACTGCGAAGAACGACTCCGTGCCTGGCTGACCGCCTGAATTCCGCTTCCCGTCACCTTCGTGCGCCTACCCTGATCCAACGATCAGCAGGAGGGAGCACATCATGGGCAACCCCGAGAGTTCCGCCCGTCGTCGGCCCGAGGAGCAGCAGCTCGGGCCGGTGCTGAGGAGGCGGAGCCAGATCAAGGCGGGCAGTACGACGGACCAGCGGCTGCTGGATTCCGCCGGGCCCTCCGAGTGGGTGCACACCGATCCCTGGCGGGTCCTGCGCATCCAGTCGGAGTTCATCGAGGGCTTCGGAACGCTCGCCGAGCTGCCGCCCGCGATCAGCGTGTTCGGCTCCGCGCGGACCCCGGCGGGCACACCGGAGTACGACGCGGGCGAACGGATCGGGCGGGCGTTGGTCGACGCCGGCTTCGCGGTGATCACCGGCGGCGGGCCGGGCGCGATGGAAGCGGCCAACAAGGGCGCCCGCGAGGCGGGCGGCATCTCGGTCGGCCTCGGCATCGAGCTGCCCTTCGAACAGGGCCTGAACCAGCACGTGGACCTCGGACTGAACTTCCGGTACTTCTTCGTCCGCAAGACGATGTTCGTGAAGTACAGCCAGGGCTTCGTGGTCCTGCCGGGCGGCCTCGGCACGCTGGACGAGCTCTTCGAGGCGCTGACCCTGGTCCAGACGCAGAAGATCACCCGCTTCCCGATCGTGCTGTTCGGCACGGAGTACTGGAGCGGGCTGGTCGACTGGCTGCGGGGCACCGTGATCGCCCAGGGCAAGGCCTCGGAGAAGGACCTCTACCTCTTCCACGTCACGGACGACGTGGACGAGGCGATCGCGCTGGTGACGAAGGAAGTGGGCAAGTAGACCCACCGGGCAAATCCGGCTCCGCCAGGGGGCACCTCCCAGCAGTAGCCGGGGAGGGTCTGGGGCGGAGCCCCAGTTCGGGAAGGGGCGGGGTGGGGAAGGTTCCGCGCAGCGGCCCCGCCCCGCGCCCCGAGGGGTGGGGGCCGCCGGGGCCGGGGTACCTCCTCGGGCGCCGAACGTTTCCACGGGTCGGAAAGTGCAGCGGGGTCGTGTGCGGCGCCCTGTGGGGGCACCCCGACGCACACCCGGCCCCGGGGGCGCGGGTACGGCCCCGGGGGCAACCCGTCGCGGGGCTGTGTTCGGTGCCTCAGGCCAGGCCGCGCCGGGCCACCGCCGGGGGCCGGTGGCCCTGGATCGAGGCCACCATGTCCAGGATCTGCCGGGTCTCGGCGACCTCGTGGACGCGGTAGACCTGCGCGCCGAGCCAGGCCGAGACGGCCGTCGTGGCCAGGGTGCCCAACAGGCGCTCCTTGACCGGCCTGTCGAGGGTCTCGCCGACGAAGTCCTTGTTCGAGAGGGAGACCAGGACCGGCCAGCCCGTCGCCGTCATCTCGCCCAGCCGGCGCGTGGCCTCCAGCGAGTGGCGGGTGTTCTTCCCGAAGTCGTGGCCCGGGTCGATCATGATCGCGTCCCGGCGGACGCCGAGCGAGGCGGCCCGTTCGGCCAGGCCGACCGTGACCTCCAGGATGTCCGCCATGACGTCCTCGTACTCGGTCCGGTGCGGCCGGGTGCGCGGCTCCACCCCGCCCGCGTGGGTACAGACCAGCCCGGCGCCGTGGCGCGCCGCGACCTCGGCCAGCTTGGGGTCCACCCCGCCCCACGCGTCGTTCAGGAGGTCGGCCCCGGCCTCGCACACGGCCTCGCCGACCTCGTGCCGCCAGGTGTCCACGCTGATCACCACGTCGGGGTGGCGGCGCCGCACCTCGGCCACGAAGCCGACCGTGCGCCGTGCCTCCTCGACCGCGTCCACGTGCTCGCCCGGGCCCGCCTTGACCCCGCCGATGTCGATGATCGCGGCCCCCTCGGCGACCGCCTGCTCGACGCGGTCCAGGGCCGGCTGGTCGAGGAACGTCGCGCCCTGGTCGTAGAAGGAGTCCGGCGTCCGGTTCACGATGGCCATGATCACCGGCTCGTGGGTGTCGAACTCGCGCCTGCCCAGTCGCAGCATCCTGCTCTTTCCTCCTTCGGCGGCCCTTGCGCCTCGTCTGCGACCTTAACCTGGTGGCCGGAGTCTCTCAGGGGAGTTGATCGTGTTCTTCTTCTTGATGATCGCGCTGGTCGTGGTCGTGGCAGCGGTCACCCTCGCGGTGATCGGCGGCGGCTCGGAGGCCGTCCTGCCGGAAGCGGAGCCGGACCGGGTGGCCGACGCGCTGCCGGAGACCCGGCCCGTCGTACGGGCGGACATCGACGCGCTGCGGCTGCCCGTCGCGCCGCGCGGATACCGGATGGCCGAGGTGGACGACGTACTGGACCGGCTGGCGGCGGAGCTGGCGGAGCGCGACGCGCGGATCGCCCAGCTGACGGCCCACGTCATGGCGGGGCCGCAGGACGCCGTGCCGGGCCACGCGGCCCCGGCGGATCAGGCCGACCACACAGGCCACACCGACCACACCGACCACGCCGACCAGGTCGACCTCACGAAACACGGCGAGCGATGAGCGTCGCGGTCGTCGGCCCGGACGGGGCGCTGCGCTGCCCGTGGGCTCTGTCCACGGGGGCCACCGGGGAGTACGTCGTCTATCACGACACCGAGTGGGGCCGCCCCGTCCACGGCGACGACGCGCTGTACGAGCGGCTGTGCCTGGAAGCCTTCCAGTCCGGCCTGTCGTGGATCACGATCCTGCGGCGGCGCGAGGGCTTCCGCAAGGCCTTCGCCTCCTTCGAGATCGCGGCGGTCGCGGAGTTCGGGCCGGCGGACGCGGAACGCCTGCTCGCGGACGAGGGGATCATCCGCAACCGGGCCAAGATCGAGGCGACCCTGGCCAACGCGAAGGTGCTCGCCGGGTGGGAGCCGGGCGAGCTGGACACCCTGATCTGGTCGCACGCCCCGGAAGAGCCCGGCCCGGCCCCGCGGACGATCGCCGACGTCCCGGCCGTCACCCCCGAGTCCACCGCGCTGGCCAAGGCGCTCAAGAAGGCCGGCATCCGCTTCGTCGGCCCCACCACGGCCTACGCCCTGATGCAGGCCTGCGGGCTGGTCAACGACCACCTGGCCGCCTGCGCCTCCCGCAGCCCCGCCTGACGGGCGGTGGCGGGGCCGACAGCCCCGGCCCCGCCCCGACGGCCTAGCGGCCCAGGTACTTCGGCGGCTGCTTCGCGAGGAAGGCCTGGACGGCGATGGAGTGGTCCTCGGAGGCTCCCGCGCGGGTCTGCAGGACGTCCTCGTGCTCCAGCGCCTCGGCGAGGGAGTGCGAGGCCCCGTAGGCCAGGGACTCCTTCAGCGCGGCGTACGCGACGGTCGGACCGGCGGCCAGGGCGCGGGCCACGGCCTCGGCCTCGGCGTGCAGGGAGTCCGCGGGCACCAGGCGGTTGGCGATGCCGAGCTCGAACGCCTCCTGGGCCTTCACCGAGCGCGGGAAGAGCAGCAGGTCCGAAGCGCGGGAGGCGCCGACCAGGCGGGGGAGGGTCCAGGAGACCCCGGAGTCGGCGGTCAGCGCCACCCCGGCGAACGAGGTGTTGAAGGACGCCGTGTCGGCGACGACCCGGAAGTCCGCCGCCAGCGCGAAGCCGAAGCCGGCCCCGGCCGCGACGCCGTTCACCCCGGCCACCACCGGCTTGGGCATCTCCGTCAGCGCCCGCACGATCGGGTTGTAGTGCTCCGCGACGGTGCTCATCGTCAGCGAGGTGCCGCTCTCGCGGTCCGACGCCAGGTTCCCGATGTGCTCCTTGAGGTCCTGGCCCACGCAGAAGGCCCGGGTGCCCGTCGCGGTGAGCAGGACGGCCCGTACCGCCGGGTCCGCGGCCGCCGCCCCGACCGCGTCGCGCAGGGCGACCTTGGCCTCGGTGTTCATGGCGTTCATCGCGTCCGGGCGGTTGATCGTGACGGTCGCGAGTCCGTCGGTCACTTCGTAGAGCACGCTGTCGGCCATGGCAGGGGGTCCCCCTTCGTCGCGGGCTTGGCTACCGACCGGTACCGGTCGGTGCAAGGGTCAGCATGGCGGACCGGACGGCACGCGCACATGTGATGTGCGTCAAAGAAAGCGGACCGCAGTCGCGGGGTGCAGCGGCGAAGTATCGCAGGCGGGTCCCCGAAATGAGTGGTTTTGGCCGAGCGCGTTGCCGAAGCGTTCACAGGCGATGTTGGTCATCGGGTCCTGACATGCGGGATAATGGCTGGGAAGCAATGTGTTCGATGCCGGGTACTAGGCGCCTGAATGGGGCCGTCGGCTGACGATGAGCTGGTTTCAGGAAGGGGAACGAGCATGGCGGCCATGAAGCCGCGGACGGGCGACGGCCCGCTCGAGGTCACCAAGGAGGGGCGGGGCATCGTCATGCGCGTACCGCTCGAGGGCGGCGGTCGGCTTGTCGTCGAGCTGACCCCGGACGAGGCGGACGCCCTGGGTGACGCCCTGAAGAAGGTCGTCGGCTGACCTGTCGGCACCAATCGCATTACGCATTCTGCATTCTCTGCGCTGCCCCGATCGCGATGAGCGGTCGGGGCAGCGTTGTGTCCAGGACCGTGACCTTGATCGTGAACGTGTGATCGTGATCGAGGCGCTGACCGCCGGAGCCGTGCCGTGACGTTTTCCCCGCCCGCCCCGCCCGCTTTCGTGGACTGCACCCCCCGCGAGAAGGCGGCCCGGATCCTCACCGACGCGCTGGCGCCGGCGAACCTGGTCGTGGGCCTGCTCCTGCTGATCGGCTGGCACAGCACCAGGTCCTGGACCGGACTCGGCTGGGGGCTGCTCGGCGCCCTGTTCTGCGGGGTGGTCCCGATCGGGATCATCGTGCTCGGCGTGCGGCGCGGGGCGCTGACCGACCAGCACATCCGGGTACGGCGCCAGCGGATGGTCCCGATGGCGCTGAGCCTGGTGTCCGTGGTCGCCGGGATCACGCTCCTGCACGTGCTCGGCGCGCCGGCGGACGTCTTCGCGCTCGTCGTCGCGATGCTCGTCGGACTGGCCTCGTCCCTGCTGGTGACCGTCGGCTGGCAGATATCCATCCACATGTCGGTGGCCGGCGGCACCGTGATGATCCTGCTGCTCGTCTTCGGAGCACCGGTGCTCCCCGCGGCCCTGTTCGCCGCCGCCGTCGGCTGGTCGCGGCTCGTGCTGAGGGCGCACACGCCGGCCCAGCTGCTCGCGGGCACCGTCCTCGGCGGCACGGCGGCCCTGACCTTCGCACTGCTGCGCTGACGGGTCGTACGGCCTACGGGCCTACGGGCCTACGGGCTTTCGGGACGACGGCCGCGGGCTCAGCGGCGGACGGCGCACAGCAGCCCGTCGCCCACCGGGAGCAGCGCGGCCTCCAGCGCCGGGCTCTCGCGGACGCTGCGCAGCAGCTCGCGGACGCGGAGCACTTCCACGGGCTGGGCCGCGGAGTCGACCGTACGGCCGTCGGAGAACACCCCCTCGAAGCAGACCAGTCCGCCGGGGCGCAGCAGGCGCAACGATTCAGCGAGGTAGTCGAGGGACTCGGTCGGGTCCCCGTCGCAGAAGACGAGGTCGTACCCGCCGTCGGCGAGCCGGGGCAGTACGTCGAGGGCGCGGCCGGGGATGAAGCGGGCGCGGTTGCCCGCGAAGCCGGCGGCGCGGAAGGCCTGGCGGGCGAAGGCCTGCCGGTCCGGTTCGGGATCCACCGTGGTCAGGACCCCGTCGGGGCGCATTCCGTGGAGGAGGTGGATGCCGGAGACGCCCGTTCCGGTGCCGATCTCGGCGACCGCCTTGGCGTCCGCGGTGGCGGCCAGCAGGCGCAGCGCGGCCCCGGTACCGGGGGAGACGGAACGCAGGCCCGCTTCCCTGGACCGGTCGCGGGCCCACCGCAGAGCGTCGTCCTCGGCGACAAACGCGTCGGCGAACGCCCAGCTCGTCTGCCGGTTGCCGGTAATGACCCTCTCCTGTCCCCATAGTTGGCGCAACGGTGACTGTATCCGTTGGCGTCGGGAACCCGCAGATGGGACCGGGCGTTGTGAAGGGTGGAGGCGGGACGAGAAGGGACGGTGCCGGGCAGATCGGCGGCCGGGACCGCTTCGGGGTCTAAGAACCGCGTAAAGATACTGCAAAAATGCTTATCCGGAGCTGACAGAGGGGGTGGCTATGGTAGGGACTCCGCTGGACACCACCAGAGCCGACAGGGGAGGTGCGGCTGCGCCTGTGGATCGTGGGGGCGTGTTGAGACGCCTCTTCTGGTCGGCCGGTGAGCCGAAATCCGTGACCAACATTGCTGACAGCTTCCACACCGCCACCGCAACCACCGCGACCTTTGCCGCCGATGCGGGCTCCCAGGCGTGGACCCCTCCCTCGTGGGAGGAGATCGTCAGCACGCACAGCGCGCGGGTGTACCGCCTTGCCTACCGTCTGACGGGCAACCAGCACGATGCCGAGGACCTGACCCAGGAGGTCTTCGTCCGCGTCTTCCGCTCGCTGTCCACGTACACGCCCGGCACCTTCGAGGGCTGGCTGCACCGCATCACCACGAACCTCTTCCTCGACATGGTCCGCCGCAAGCAGCGGATCCGCTTCGACGCGCTCGCCGACGACGCCGCCGAGCGGCTGCCGAGCCGCGAGCCGTCCCCGCAGCAGGTGCTGCACGACACCCACTTCGACGCGGACGTCCAGCAGGCGCTGGACACCCTCGCGCCCGAGTTCCGCGCGGCCGTGGTGCTGTGCGACATCGAGGGCCTGTCGTACGAGGAGATCGCCGCCACCCTCGGCGTGAAGCTCGGCACCGTGCGCAGCCGAATCCACCGGGGCCGTTCCCACCTGCGCAAGGCGCTCAAGCACCGTTCCCCCGAAGCCCGCGCGGAACAGCGCGCGCTGGCGGGAGTCGCGGTGGGCGCGCCCGGTGCCGGGGGAGAGGGCGGAGCCGAGTGAGCGAAGTCAGTCCGTCCCCCGCCGAACAGCACCTGGGCGACCGCCTCGCCGCCTTGGTGGACGGGGAGCTGAACCACGACGCCCGCGAGCGGGTGCTCGCCCACCTCGCCACGTGCGCCAAGTGCAAGGCCGAGGCCGATGCGCAGCGCCGGCTGAAGAGCATGTTCGTGGAGAGCGCGCCGCCGCCGCTGTCCGCCGGGCTCCTGGCGAGGCTGCAAGGGCTGCCGGGTGGCGGTCTCGACGGCCCGTCCGGCCCCCTGGGCCCGTCCGGTCCGGCGGGTTCCGCCGGTCCTGCGGGCGATCAGCCGGCCGATCCCTTCGGCTCGTTCGCGTACGCCCTGGCGCCCACGGCCCTCCCACCGCAGCAGGAGGGCTTCCGGATCCACGAAGTGGGCCGTCCGCGCCGCCGGTTCGCCTACGTCGCGGCGGGAGCCGTGTCACTGGCCGCGCTCGCCCTGGGCGGTGCGCTGCCGATGGAGATCGCCGAGCCGAACGTACGCGGTGAGCAGCCCGCCCCCGCCTCCCGGCTGCCCGGCCCCGTGGTCTCCGTGGCCGACGCCGCGGTCCGCGACCGGGAGCCGTCGCCCGCCGGCGGCCCGACCCTCCTGTCGACCCTGGCGACCCCGCTGCCGCCGCTGCACCCCACCCCGTCGGGTACTCCGCGCCCGGTCTCCCTGCTGCGCTGACCTCGCACCTGGTTGAATCTGCGGCACATGCGGATAGGTACGCGGGGAGCGCCCATGGCCGACAGGCAGCAGACCGAACCGGCTCCGTCGTGGTGGAGCCGGCCCCAGGGCGTGGCCGACGGCCGCGGCGAAGGGGTCCCGGCCCCCAGGCCCGAGGGCGGGCCCGGGGGCACGGTCCGGGACGCGGGGCAGGAGCCGGACCGGGACGAGGTCCGGGAGCACGACGAAAGCCCTGACCAAGGACCCGTCCAAGGCCCGGCCCAGGAGGCGGGCCGGGAGCAGGAGACGGCCCGCGGAGTCCGGTACGACCCCTGGGGCGCCCAGCCCCTGCAGGTCGTGGACCGCGGCCGGGAGGGCCGCGGGTTCCGGCTCTGGCAGGTGGTGGCCCTCAGCGTGGGCACCGCCCTGCTCGCCGGCGGCATCGGCGGCTACCTCGGAGTGCTCGCCGAACGGCAGAGCAGCACCCGGCTGGAGCTGCCCCAGGCGGGGATCGCGGACAAGGGCCGCGCGCCCGACAGCGTGGCCGGCATCGCGGCCACCGCACTGCCCGGGGTGGTGACCCTGCACGTACGGAGCGAGAAGGGCGGCGGTACGGGCACCGGCTTCGTACTCGACCAGCAGGGGCACATCCTGACCAACAACCACGTGGTCGCCGACGCCAAGGAGATAGCGGTCACCTTCAGCACCGGTGAGAGCGTCACCGCCGAGCTGGTCGGCCGCGACTCCGGGTACGACCTGGCCGTGGTCAAGGTCAGCGGGGTGCGCGGACTCCAGCCGCTGAGCCTCGGCAACTCCGAGAACGTGAAGGTCGGCGACCCGGTGGTGGCCATCGGCGCCCCCTTCGACCTGTCCAACACCGTCACCGCGGGCATCATCAGCGCCACCGGCCGGCCCGTCACCGCGGGCGGGGACAAGGGCGACGGCAGCGACATCAGCTACGTCGACGCCCTCCAGACCGACGCCCCCATCAACCCGGGCAACTCCGGCGGCCCCCTCCTCGACGCCAAGGCCCACGTGGTCGGCATCAACAGCGCGATCCGGGGCGCCGACAGAGGCGGCGACGGCGATGGAGGGGACCGGCAGGGCGGCTCCATCGGCCTCGGCTTCGCCATCCCCATCAACCAGGGCAAGCGCGTCGCCGAGGAACTCATCCGCACCGGCCGCGCCACGCACCCCGTCATCGGCGTCACCCTCGACATGGAGTACACGGGCGACGGAGCCCGGGTCGGGGACAAGGCCGAGGACGGCAAGCCGTCCGTGGTCTCCGGCGGGCCTGGCGCCCGGGCCGGGATCAAGGCCGGCGACGTCATCACCAAGGTGGACGGGCAGCGCGTGCGGGGCGGTGACGAGCTCATCATCAAGATCAGGGCCCACCGCCCGGGCGACCGGCTGGCCCTGACCGTGCTCCGCGAGGGTCGGGAGCGCACGCTGGAGGTCGTCCTCGGATCGGCGAACGGCTCATGAGCGCCGCGTGACGGGCGGGTGAAACCAGTACGGGGCGGGCCCGCAGGTATGGGCGCGCGGAGAAGGCCGGGTACCGTGTGTCGGGGCCCGCAGTGACAGAGAGCCGAGGAGCGGCAAGGTGTTCAACGACATAGGCGCACTCGAACTGGTCACGATCGTGGTGCTCGCCATTCTGGTCTTCGGCCCGGACAAGCTGCCCAAGGTCATTCAGGACGTCTCCGGGGTCATCCGGAAGATCCGTGCGTTCTCCGACAGCGCCAAGCAGGACATCCGCTCCGAACTCGGCCCGGAATTCAAGGACTTCGAGTTCGAGGACCTGAATCCGAAGAACTTCATCCGCAAGCAGCTGACCGAGAACGAGGACCTCAAGGAGATCCGCAGCAGCTTCGACCTCCGCAAGGAGCTGAACGACGTCACCGACGCCGTCAACAGCAAGGAGGCCGATTCGGCTGCCGCCTCCGCGGGTGCCGCCGCCACGCCCGCCGGCACCGGCCCGGACCTGCTGAAGAAGCCCGCCACCCCGGCCGCCGACCAGCGCGCCCGCTTCGACGCCGACGCCACCTAGGCCTCTGTCCGGGGGTGTGTTCCGGTCGGATGACACCCCCTGAGTCTCCGCCTGCCCGACGATCCGGGGTCCGATGGCTATCCTCCATCTGTCCGGATGTAGGACGCCCGAGGGGGGCGGGCCGTTCCGGACCCCACGGAACGAGAGGCCGCCCCATGGAGACGACGAGCAGCAGCCGGGTAGGTGCGCAGACCGCCGAGGCGCCCGCGCCCGCCGCCGAACCCGCGCAGGATCCGCAGACCGCCCCGGAACAGCCGCAGCAGCAGGCGCCGCAGCCGCAGGAGGCCGCCGCGCCCGTCCCGGCGGCCCGCCGGACCGCCGAGGGCTACCTGAGGGCCGACTTCCCCTGGTACGGGCTGGACGGGGCCTTCACCGGCCCCCGCTGGCTCATGCAGGTCGGCACCGGCGCCGACGGCACCGTGGAGCACGGCTCCACCGGCCACGGCGACGAGCCGTCCGCACGGGGCGAGATCGCCACCGGCGAGAAGGAGCGCTTCGCGGTGGTCGTCACCGTCGCGAGCAACCCGCTGCGCCGCAGCGGAGACGGCACCGGCGTCCTGGAGGCCACCTCGGTCTCCTCGGCGGCCTGGCTGGCCGGCTCCGGACTGCTGGCCTACAGCTGGCCGGGGCAGATGGACCACTCCATGCGCGACGACTGGCTCGACCAGCAGACCGAGGCCGCGTGGGAGCTCGCCGACGATCTGGGCGGGGAGGACTGGTCGACGCTGTCGCTGCCGGTGGACGGGGAGCCGACGCCGTTTCACTACCGTGAGTCGGAGTTCGGGTGGGTGCTGGCCGGGTCCACGCGGGGCGGCGTCCATTTGGGTGCGTACGGGCGGGGGATGAGCGCGTACGGGCTCGGGTTCTCGGTCATCGCGGACCTGGCGACGTACGAGTAGCGGGGTCCGGGCAAGCGAAAGGGCACCGCTGGTCGGCGGTGCCCTTTTCACGCTGCGCGGCCCGGTGCGGGCCGTCGGTAGGGCTGTGCCCACCCGTTCGCACCCGTTCCGCCCTGCGGAACGATTGCCCACAGCCTCCCTAGAACTTGTTCCTCGGGGTGATGCCCAGGGACATGCCCGAGAGGCCTCGGGCTCGGCCGCCCAGCTTGCCGGCGATCGCGCGCAGGGCCGCGCCGGCCGGGGAGTCCGGGTCGGACAGCACGACCGGCTTGCCCTCGTCGCCGCCTTCGCGCAGGCGCACGTCGATCGGGATGGAGCCGAGCACCGGCACGGTCGCGCCGACCGTCTTCGTCAGGCCGTCGGCGACCTTCTGGCCGCCGCCCGAGCCGAACACGTCGACCATCTCGTCGCAGTGCGGGCACGGCAGGCCCGACATGTTCTCGACGACGCCGACGATCTTCTGGTGGGTCTGGACGGCGATCGAGCCGGCCCGCTCCGCGACCTCGGCGGCGGCCTGCTGAGGGGTGGTCACGACGAGGATCTCCGCGTTCGGCACGAGCTGGGCCACGGAGATCGCGATGTCACCCGTACCCGGCGGCAGGTCCAGCAGCAGCACGTCCAGGTCGCCCCAGAACACGTCGGCCAGGAACTGCTGGAGGGCTCGGTGCAGCATCGGACCGCGCCACACGACCGGCGCGTTGCCCGGGGTGAACATGCCGATGGAGATGACCTTCACGCCGTGCGCCGACGGCGGCATGATCATGTTCTCGACCTGGGTGGGGCGGCCGTCGACGCCCAGCATGCGCGGCACGCTGTGGCCGTAGATGTCCGCGTCGACCACACCGACCTTCAGACCGTCCGCGGCCATCGCCGCGGCCAGGTTGACGGTGACCGAGGACTTGCCCACGCCGCCCTTGCCGGACGCGACCGCGTACACGCGGGTCAGTGAGCCGGGCTTGGCGAAGGGCACCTCGCGCTCGGCGGTGCCGCCGCGCAGCGTGGCCGCGAGCTCCTTGCGCTGCTCGTCGCTCATCACGTCGAGGGTGACCGCGACGGAGGTGACGCCCGCGACCTTCTCGACGGCCTCGGTGACCAGCTTGGTGATGGTCTCGCGCATGGGACAGCCCGACACGGTCAGGTAGACGGTGACGGCGACCGCGCCGCCGTCGCCGATCTCCACCGATTTGACCATGCCGAGCTCGGTGATCGGCCGGTGGATCTCGGGGTCGTTCACCGTCGCCAACGCGTCCAGGATCGCGTCCTGCTCGGGCGCGGAAGCGTCGGCGGCGGAGCTTGTGTCGGTAGCCATGCCCCGATGGTACGGCTCGGTAGCAGGCCTCGGGAAAGCCCGTCAGCGGTCGCCTTCGTCACGTTCCTGCGGGAATAGCCGCCGCTCGTCCATCTCCTTGATCAGGTCCTGGAACTCGGACCGGATCCAGTCACGCGTGGCGACCTCGCCCAGGCCCATCCGCAGCGCCGCGATCTCCCGGGTCAGGTACTCGGTGTCGGCGATGGAGCGCTCGTTCTGCTTGCGGTCCTGCTCCAGGTTGACGCGGTCCCGGTCGTCCTGCCGGTTCTGCGCGAGCAGGATCAGCGGGGCCGCGTACGAGGCCTGCAGCGAGAGCATCAGGGTCAGGAAGATGAAGGGGTACTGGTCGAACCGCAGGTCGTCCGGGGCGAAGATGTTCCACAGCACCCAGACGATGATGACGATCGTCATCCATACGATGAACCGGCCCGTGCCGAGGAACCGCGCCACCCGCTCCGAGAGCCGCCCGAACGCCTCCGGGTCGTACTCCGGCAGCAGCCGCCGTCGTGAGGGCCGCGGCACGTCGAGGCGGGCCCGCGGGCGCGCCAGCGCGGTGGAACCCGTGCTCACCCCGGACTTCGCGGCGCGCTCGGAGGAACGTTCCGCCGAGGCCTCGCCCGCCAGGGCCTGCGCCCGCGCCAGCTCGCGCCGCTCACGGTTCTGCTCCCGGCGTCGCTCGCGCGCCTGCTCGCGCTCGGCGCGCCCCCGCTCAGTGGCCACGTACGGCCTCCTCCGAGTGGAAGTCCTTCTCGCGCCAGTCCTCCGGCAGCAGGTGGTCGAGCACGTCGTCCACCGTCACCGCGCCCAGCAGCGAACCGCTCTCGTCGACCACCGGCACCGCCACCATGTTGTACGCGGCCAGGTAGCTGGTCACCACCGGCAGCGAGGCGTTCGGACGCAGCGGCGGCAGGCCCGTGTCCACGATCGAGCTGACCAGCGTGAACGGGGGATCGCGCAGCAGCCGCTGGAAGTGCACCGTGCCCAGGTACTTGCCGGTCGGCGTCTCGTCCGGCGGCCGGCACACGTACACCTGGGCGGCCAGCGCCGGCGACAGGTCCGACTGCCGTACGCGGGCCAGCGCGTCCGCGACGGTCGCGTCCGGGCGCAGCACGATCGGCTCGGTGGTCATCAGACCGCCGGCGGTGTTCTCCTCGTAGGACAGCAGGCGCCGCACGTCGGCCGCGTCGTCGGGCCGCATCAACGTCAGCAGCCGCTCCTTGTCGTCCTCCGGCAGCTCGGACAGCAGGTCGGCCGCGTCGTCCGGGTCCATCGCCTCCAGGACGTCGGCGGCGCGCTCCTCCTTCAGCTTGCCGAGGATCTCCACCTGCTCGTCCTCGGGGAGCTCCTCCATGACGTCCGCGAGCCGGTCGTCGTCGAGGGCGTTGGCCACCTCGGCGCGCCGCTTCGGCGTCAGGTGGTGCAGTACGTTCGCCACGTCGGCGGGGCGCATCTGCTCGAAGGTGGCGACCAGGTTCTCGGCGCCCTGCCCGTGCTCCTCCAGGGAGAAGCCCGTCACCGCGGACCACTCCACCGTCAGGGTCTCGCCGCGCCGGCGGAGCGCGCCGCCCTTGCCCTTGCGCACGAAGATCTTGTCGATCTCCCAGTCGCGGCGGGCCGGCAGCTGCTGGATGGCCACGTCCAGGACGGTGACCTCCTCGCCGTCCGCGACCAGCTTCACCCGCCGGTCCAGCAGCTCGCCGAGGATCAGCCGCTCGGTGGGGCGCTGCTCGAAGCGCCGCATGTTGACGACGCCGGTGGTGATGACCTGACCGGACTCCACGCCCGTGACCCGGGTCATCGGCAGGAAGATCCGGCGCCGGCTGACCACCTCGACCACCAGACCCAGCAGGCGCGGCGGCCGACCGCCGACGCGCAGCATCGCCACGAGGTCGCGGACCCGCCCGACCTGGTCGCCATTGGGGTCGAAGACGGGCACACCCGACAGATGCGAGACGAAGATCCGCGGGGCGCCACCAGCCATCCGAGCGCCTCCTAGAGCGTCGATCCTCAGTCCTGCCGCCCCTCAGGCTAGCCCGTGCCCGGTGCAAGCGTCCTGGTGGGGCGGTCCGCCCGGGGGTGTGCGGGTACTCGGGGCGCGGTCTCGGCGGGCGGCGCGGCGCCCGGTACGCTGCCTGCTGCTCGAAGACGAACGACGAGAGGCACGTGCCCGTGACCGCCTACTTCCCTGCCGCGCGCCTGCGCCGGGCCGCGTTCATCGGTGCGTTGTGCGCGGGACTCGCCGTCACCGGCACGGGCTGCGGGTCGGATCCGGACGAGGGGACGAACGGCGTCGGCAAGCTCTCCGCCGACAAGATCGAGGAGAAGGCGAAGGCGGCCGCCACGGGCGCCGACTCGGTGCACCTGTCCGGCACGCTGGTGAGCGGCGGCAAGTCCTTCACCCTCGACATGCGGCTGAAGTCCGACGGCGGCTCGGGCGAGGTGAAGTCGCAGGACGACACCTTCCAGCTGCTGCGGGTGGGGGAGCAGCTGTACCTGAAGGCGAGCGCGGCGTTCTGGGGCCAGTCCGACTCGGCCGGCAAGCTCGGCGACAAGTACGTGAAGGTGCCGGAGAGCGACCCGACGTACAAGCAGTTCCGCGGCTTCACCGACATGCACGTGCTGCTGGACGGGCTGCTCGGGCTCGAGGGCAAGCTCGCCAAAGGCGACTACACCAAGGTCGGGCACACCCGCGCGGTCCAGGTCACGGCGGACGAGGGCAAGGGCGGCAAGCTCTCGGTCTCTCTGGAGGGGACCCCGTACCCGCTGCTGATGGAGCGGGCGGGTGGCGCCGGCCGGGTGGAGCTCGCGGAGTGGGGCAAGACGTTCCCGCTGGACCCGCCGGCGCAGGACCAGACGGTCGACTACGGCTCGCAGCTGCCGACCACCAAGGACCAGGGCGGCGGCTCCGCCCCGGCCCCCTCCAAGGGCTCGGGCCAGGGATCCAACCCAACAAAGCCGTAGCCCTGCGGGACGCTCGGCCGGGCGGGGGGCGAGCCCGGCCTGAGGCCCGGCCCGAACCCCGGCCTGCCGGGCCGGGCCGGCCCAAACCCGGCCCCGCCGGCGCCTGGGCGCGCACCCTCCGCGGTGTGCTCGCGCCTCGCCTGCGTTTGAGGCGCACCCATCCAGCCTCGCCGGCGTTTGAGGCGCGGGGTCTGGGGCGGAGCCCCAGTTTCGGGAAGGGGCGGGGTGGGGGAAGGCTCCGCGCAGC
>NZ_JBHWJY010000116.1:0-21675 GCF_042731135.1 Streptomyces sp. NPDC059874 | reverse complement strand
CCGCCTCACAGGCGGGCCGGGCTCCGGCACGTTTCGGGGACCGCGCGGCCGGCTCAGCCGCGGCGGCCCGCCAGCTTCCAGGCGGCCGGCAGGGCGCCCATCGCGAGGGCGGCCTTGAGCGCGTCGCCGATCAGGAACGGGGTCAGGCCCGCCGCGACGGCGGCGCTCAGGGACATGCCGGTGGCGGCCATCAGGTACGGCACGCCCACCGCGTAGATCACGGCGGAGCCGAGCACCATCGTGCCCGCCGTACGCAGGACCGAGCGGTCGGCGCCGCGCCGTGCGAGGGCGCCGACGAGCGTGGCGGCCAGCAGCATGCCGAGCACGTAGCCGAAGGAGGCGCCGCCCGCCCCGGAGGCGCCGCCGGCGAACCACGGCACACCGGCCATGCCGACGAGGGCGTACAGGGCGAGGGACAGGAAGCCCCGGCGGGCGCCGAAGGCGGTGCCCACGAGCAGGGCCGCGAAGGTCTGGCCGGTGACCGGGACCGGGGAACCGGGGACGGGCACCGCGATCTGCGCGGCCAGCCCGGTGAGCGCGGCCCCGCCGACGACGAGCGCGATGTCGCGGACGCGGCTCGCGGGCAGCAGGTCGGCGAGGACGGCGCCGGGCCGGAAGGAGACGGAAGCGGTGCTCATCGTTGGCTCCGAGGGGTGAGGGGTGAGGGGTACAGGGCCGGACGATCACCGACGCTAGTCCGCGGCCGGGCGCGGCCCCACCGCCGGCGGACACAAAGCCCTACTGGCCGGTTTCGTGGGGATCGCACAAAGATCGCGGACCGCACCCGATCCGGCGTGATACGCGTCACTGGGAAGATCTGTCAGCACGTCCGTTTTGCGCGGGACGCTGCCGCTCGGGAAGACTGTGGGATCCCGCCAATCCGGATCCCGCCAATCCTGCAGCGGAGCCTCCCGCCGCCGGGCCCAACGAGAGTACGAGCACCCCTCATGCGCGAGCGCCTGTCCGAAGTCCCCCCACCCCCTCCCCCGACCTCCGAGCTGCCCCCGGAACCCCTCAGCCACAGCCTCAAGCAGCGCCATCTGACGATGCTGGGCCTCGGCGGCGTGATCGGCGCCGGGCTCTTCGTGGGCTCCGGGGCCGGCATCGGCATCGCCGGTCCCGCGATCATCTGCTCGTACCTGCTCGCGGGCGTCCTCGCGATGCTGGTGATGCGGGCGCTGGGCGAGATGTCGGCGGCGATGCCCGCGTCGGGCTCGTTCTCGGTGTACGCGGAGCGGGCGCTGGGGCGCTGGGCCGGTTTCTCGGCGGGCTGGCTGTACTGGTTCCTGCTGGTCGTGGTGCTGGCGGTGGAGGCCACCGGCGCGGCGGACATCGCGAACCGCTGGGTGCCCTCGGTCGACCAGTGGGTCTGGGTGCTGATCTTCATGCTGGTCTTCACCGTGGCCAACCTGGCGGCCGTACGGAACTTCGGCGAGTTCGAGTTCTGGTTCGCGGCGCTCAAGGTCGGCGCGATCGTGCTGTTCCTGGTCCTGGGCACCCTCGCGATCTTCGGCCTGCTCCCGGACACCGAACCCGTCGGTCTCGCCAACCTCACCGGCCACGGCGGCTTCTTCCCGGCCGGTATCGGCGGGGTCGTCGCGGGCATGCTCGCCGTGGTCTTCGCCTTCGGCGGCCTGGAGGTCGTCACGATCGCGGCCGCCGAGTCCGACGACCCGGCCCGGTCCGTGGCCCGCGCGGTGCGCAGCGCGGTGTGGCGCATCCTCTTCTTCTACGTCGGCTCGATGCTGGTCATCGTGGCGCTGCTGCCCTGGGACTCGCTGAAGCCGGGCCAGAGCCCGTACGTCGCGGTCCTCGACTCCATCGGCATCCCGAAGGCCGGCACGATCATGGAGATCGTGGTGTTCGTGGCGCTGCTGTCGGCACTGAACGCGAACCTGTACGGCTCCTCGCGCATCGTGTTCTCGCTCGCCGAGCGGGGCGAGGCGCCGAAGTCGCTGCTGAAGGTCTCGGGCGGCGGGGTGCCGCGCGTCGCGGTGTGCGCGTCGGCGGCCTTCGGTTTCGTGTCGGTGGTGCTGAACCTGCTGTGGCCGGACACGATCTTCCTCTACATGCTCAACGCGGTCGGCGCGGTGCTGCTGTTCGTGTGGGCGCTGATCGCGGTCTCGCAGCTGAAGCTGCGCCGCCGGATCGAGCGGGACATGCCGGAGCGGCTGACCCTGCCGATGTGGCTGTTCCCGTACGCGACCTGGTTCGCGCTGCTCGGCATGGGCGCGGTGCTGGTGCTGATGCTGTTCGACGACTCGGCACGGCCGCAGCTGCTGTGGTCGGCGGGCGCCGCCTCGGTGGTGCTGGTGGTGGCCTGGGTCCGGGAGCTGCGGGACCGCCGGTCCTGAGCGGGCGGCGCGCGGCGGCGTAAGGCCCCACCCCGAACGGCACGTCAGAGACCGGGCCCATGCGATCGCATGGGCCCGGTCTTCGGCGTTCCGGAGGTGTTCACAAGAGAGGCGACCCTTACTCGAACGATGGAATAGATGGTGCTAGCGTGCAATTGCGCACGAGTTGCAATTAGTGATTGGCACGCCGAGGGGACCGGACAACACGCATGGCCATCTACACGCTTCCCGAGCTTCCGTACGACTACGCGGCGCTCGAGCCGGTGATCAATCCGCAGATCATCGAGCTGCACCACGACAAGCACCACGCGGCCTACGTCGCGGGCGCCAACAACACGCTGGAGCAGCTGGCGGAGGCGCGCGACAAGGAGAACTGGGGCGCGCTGAACGGCCTGGAGAAGAACCTGGCCTTCCACCTCTCCGGCCACATCCTGCACAGCATCTACTGGCACAACATGGCCAGCCCGAAGACCGGTGAGGGCGGCGGCGAGCCCACCGCGGCAGACGGCCTGGGCGACCTGGCCGACGCGATCACCGAGTCCTTCGGCTCCTTCGCGAAGTTCAAGAAGCAGCTGACCTTCGCCTCCTCCGCCACCCAGGGCTCCGGCTGGGGCGTGCTCGCGTACGAGCCCGTCAGCGGCCGCCTGGTCGTCGAGCAGGTCTACGACCACCAGGGCAACGTGGGCGTGGCCAGCACCCCGATCCTGGTCTTCGACGCCTGGGAGCACGCCTTCTACCTGCAGTACAAGAACCAGAAGGTGGACTTCATCGAGGCGATGTGGAACGTCGTCAACTGGCAGGACGTGGCCAGGCGCTACACCGACGCCAAGGCCAACACCCCGCTGCTGATCCCCGTGAAGGGCTAGCCGGCACCCCGTAGACCGCCCGCCTCGTGATCGTCTTCTCAGCCTTCGCGTGCGGGTGTTTCCAGCGGAAGGCCCCCGTGAGGACGTGACTCACGGGGGCCTTCTGTGCGTGACCCGATCCAGGCCGGCTCGTCGGCCAGGCGTGCTCCCCATCGGTCAGGGGATGCGTGCGTTTGATGTCTTGCTCCCCGTCGCCACGGGGATCGTCAGTCGAAGCGGGGGCCTTCGGTGCGGGTGCGCTTGATCTCGTAGAAGCCGGGCGTGGAGGCGACCAGCAGCGTGCCGTCCCACAGTCGGGCGGCGGCCTCGCCGCGCGGGGTCGGGGTGACGACCGGGCCGAAGAAGGCCACTTCGTCGCCCTCGGCGCCGGGCACCGAGATCACCGGGGTGCCGACCTCCTGGCCGACCCGGTCGATGCCGTCGTTGTGGGAGGCGCGCAGCACCTCGTCGTACTCGTCGGAATCGGCGTACGCGAGCAGCTCGGCCGGCAGGCCGACCTCGGCCAGCGCCTCGGCGATGACCTCGCGGGTCGCGCCCTTGTCCTCATTGTGGATCTTGGTGCCGAGTGCGGTGTACAGCTTGCCGGTGACCTCGTCGCCGTGCTTCTGCTGGGCCGCTATCACCACGCGCACCGGGGCCCAGCCCTTGGGACCGAGCAGCTCGCGGTACCTCTCGGGCAGCTCGTCGAGGCGGTTCTCGTTCAGCACGGCGAGGCTCATCACGTGCCAACGGACCTCGACGTCACGGACCTTCTCGACCTCCAGCATCCACCGGGAGGTCATCCAGGCCCAGGGGCAGAGCGGGTCGAACCAGAAGTCGACCGGGGTCTTCTCGCGCACCTGGGTGTCGGTCATGTCTCTCCTTGGGTCTCCGTCTTGAAAAGGGCATCACTGGCTGACGTTCTGTCTCGCCAACCAAGACGGAGTCGGGCCCATTCCCCCCGTGCGAGGATTCGTCACGTCGAACGCGATCACGCACGAAGGAGTGCACGTGCCCGGAGAGAACCTGTCCCGCGAGGAGGCCCGTGGACGGGCCGAGCTGCTGTCCGTCGAGGGGTACGAGGTCGTCCTCGACGTCCGGTCGGCGGTGGAGGAGGCCGAGCCCGCCGAGGGGCCCCGCACCTTCCGTTCGGTGACGACGATCCGCTTCCGGGCCGCGACCTCCGGCACGTCCACCTTCGTGGACCTGATCGCCCCCTCGGTGAACTCCGTGACCCTGAACGGGCGGGCACTGGACGTCGCCGCCGTGTTCGACGGCGCGCGGATCGCCGTGGACGGCCTGGCCTCCGAGAACGTCCTGATCGTCGACGCGAACTGCGCGTACAGCCGCACCGGTGAGGGCCTGCACCGCTTCGTGGACCCCGAGGACGGCGAGGTCTACCTCTACACCCAGTACGAGCCGGCGGACGCCCGGCGGGTGTACGCCAACTTCGAGCAGCCGGACCTGAAGGCGCCCTACCGCTTCGAGGTGACCGCGCCCGAGGGCTGGCAGGTGTGGAGCAACGGCGCGGAGGAGTCGCGCGAGGGAGGCGTCTGGCGGTTCGCCGAGACCCAGCCGATCTCCACGTACATCACCTGCGTCGTCGCCGGTCCCTACCACTACGTGACGGACTCCTACACGCGCGGGGACCTGACGATCCCGCTGGGCGCGATGTGCCGCAAGGGGCTCGCGAAGCACTTCGACGCGGACGACGTCTTCCTCGTCACCAAGCAGGGCTTCGACCTCTTCCACGAGATCTTCGACTACCCGTACCCGTTCGGGAAGTACGACCAGGCCTTCGTCCCGGAGTACAACCTGGGCGCGATGGAGAACCCGGGGATGGTGACCTTCCGCGAGGAGTACATCTTCCGCGGGAAGGTCACACAGGCCTCCTACGAGCGGCGCGCGAACGTCATCCTGCACGAGATGGCGCACATGTGGTTCGGCGACCTCGTCACCATGAAGTGGTGGGACGACCTGTGGCTGAAGGAGTCCTTCGCGGACTTCATGGGCTCCTTCGGGCTGGTGGAGGCCACCCGCTTCGACCAGGCGTGGGTCACCTTCGCCAACAGCCGCAAGGCGTGGGCCTACCGCGCCGACCAGCTGCCGTCCACGCACCCGATCACGGCCGACATCCGTGACCTGGAGGACGCGAAGCTGAACTTCGACGGGATCACGTACGCCAAGGGCGCGGCGGTGCTGAAGCAGCTCGTGGCGTACGTGGGCCGGGACGCGTTCCTGGAGGGCGCGCGGCGCTACTTCAAGGCGAACGCGTACGGGAACACCACCTTGGACGACCTGCTGTCGGTGCTCGCCGAGGTCTCCGGCCGGGACATGGCCGAATGGTCGCGGGCCTGGCTGCAGACGGCGGGCGTGAACGCGCTGACCCCCGTGCTGACGTACGACGCGGGCGGGCGGGTTACGGAGCTGGCGGTGCTCCAGGAGGGCGCCGAGCTGCGCCCACACCGGGTCGCGGTCGGCCTGTACCGGCTGGAGTCCGACGGCAACCTCGTCCGCTACGCGCGGGCCGGGGTGGACGTGGCGGGCCCGCGGACGGTCGTCGCGGAGCTGGCGGGCCGGGAGCGGCCGGACCTGGTCCTGGTCAACGACGAGGACCTCACCTACTGCAAGATCCGCTTCGACGAGGGCTCACTGGCCACCCTGCGGGGGCACTTGGGCGACCTGACCGATCCGCTGGCGCGCGCACTGAGCTGGTCGGCGCTGTGGAACCTGACGCGGGACGGCCTGATGCCGGCGCGTGACTTCCTCTCGCTGGTACTGGCCCACGCGGGCCGTGAGACGGACGTCGGCGTGCTGCAGATGCTGCACGCGCAGGCGCTGACCGCGGTCACCCACTACGCGGCCCCCGACTGGCGCGAGCAGGGCGGCCGGGAGCTCGCGGCGGGCGCGCTGCACGAACTGCGGCTGGCCGAGCCGGGGTCGGAGCACCAGCTGACCTGGGCGCGCTTCTTCGCGGCGAGCGCGGCGACCGAAGGCGACTTCCAGCTGCTGCTGGGGCTGCTCGACGGCTCCGCCCGGATCGACGGGCTGGAGGTGGACCAGGAGCTGCGCTGGGACTTCCTGCTGCCGCTGGCCGCGCACGGGGCGGTGGACGAGGCCGCACTGACCGCGGAGCTCGCGCGGGACGACACGGCGTCGGGCAAGCGGCACCAGGTGCGGTGCCTGGCGGCGCGGCCGTCGGCGGCGGTGAAGGACCAGGCGTGGGTGGCGGTGGTCGAGTCGGACGCGCTGTCGAACGCGCTGGTGGAGGCGACGATCGCGGGCATGCAGCAGTCTTCGCAGCGGGAGCTGCTGGCGGCTTACGCGGAGCCGTACTTCGCCGTGCTGGAGCGGGTGTGGTCGGAGCGGTCGATCCAGATCGGCATGGACGTGGTGAAGGGGCTGTACCCGGCGCTCCAGGACTCGGAGTCCACGGTCGCGGCGACGGACGCCTGGCTCGCCTCGCACCCGGACGCGGCCCCCGCTCTGCGCCGCCTGGTGCTGGAGTCCCGGGACGACCTGTCCCGCGCCCTGCGCGCGCAGCGCTGCGACGCCGCCGCCGGCTGACCCCGCGGGGGGTCGGGGCTCCGCCCCGGCTCCCCCGCGCCTCAATCGCCGACGGGGCTTGCCATGCCACCTGCGGCGCCGCTCCGGGGGCTCCGCCCCCGCACCCCCGCGCCTCAATCGCCGGCGGGGCTGGACTTTGCCGGCGCTGAGCCGTCACGTATCGCTCCGAACACGGCGCTCCGCGCCCGCGCCTCAAACGCCGGCGGGGCTGGTTTTGGCTGCTGCCGCCCGCCCGCCCGCCCGCAGGGCAATTCCAGCCCTGCCGGCGTTTGAGGCGCGGGGTTCGGGGCGGAGCCCCCGGAGCGGCGCCGCAGCCGGGCGGGGGCGGACGGCCCGCGGAGCCCAGCGGCGGCGCCGCAGGTGGGGGCTGGACAGCGCCGGGGCTATCGGCCGTCGAACGCCCGTACTTTAGCCCCGGCTTGTCCGGGTTTGTCGACGAGCGTGTAACACCGGTTAGCAAGGCCATGGCCTGAGGGAATCACCGCGTCATGAACCACAACGCACCCCTCCCCCTCGCCCACCTCACCGGCAGCCGCCCCCGCGTGCTCACCCTCGCCCAGCTGCGCGAGCACGGCGTCACCGCCTCCGACGCCGCCGAGCGGCCCTGGCAGCAGATCCTGCCGGGGGTGTTCCTGCTCCACTCCGGGCCCGCGACCAGCGAGGAGCGGCTGCACGCCGCCCTGCTGTACGCCGGCCGGCGCGGGCACGGCGAGGCCATGATCACCGGGCTGGCGGCGCTCGCCCTGTACCGGTTCACCTCCGCCCCCGCCCTGCTCGCCCTCTCCCACATCGACGTGCTCGTGCCCGGCACCCGGCGCCTGCGCTCCACCGGGGACGTACGGATCGTGCGCGCGCACACCCCGCCCCGGTCCCAGGAGGTGACCGGCCTGCCGGTGGCTCCGGTCGCGCGGGCCGTCGCCGACGCGGTCGCCCAGCTCGACGACGCCGGCACGGTACGCCGGCTGCTCAGCGAGGCCGTCCGCGCCGGGCACTGCGAACCGGCCGCCGTCGTACGGGAGCTGACGGTGGCCCGGCTGCTGAACCGCCCGCACGTGGTCGACGCGGTCGAGTCCCTCCTCGCGGAGGGCCGCGCCATCGCCGAGGACCGGCTGTACCACCTCGTACGCGGCTACGAGCTTCCCGAGCCGGTCTGGAACGTGGACCTGCGCCTGCCGGGCGGCCCCCACCTCGGCGGGGTCGACGCCTTCTGGCCCGAGCACTCCGTGGCCGTGGAGATCGACACCCGCGCCCCGCGCCAGGGCGAGGACGAGGAGTGGTCCGAGTGCGTGCGCAAGCGCGAGACGCTGGAGCGGCTCGGGGTGACCGTCATCCACATCACCCCGCGCAAGCTCCGCGACTGGCCCGAGCAGCAGGCCGCGGTCGTCCGGACCGCCCTGACGGCGTCCGGCGACCGCGAGCCCGCCGCCTACCTCGTGGTCCTGCCCAGGTGAGGCGAGTACTCCGGGGTGCTCCAGCGCAGCCGTCCCGGATGGACGGCCTCCACCACCGACTCCACGCGGAAGCGGACGTCCCGGCTCCCGTCGGGTCCGAACTCGGTGGTGGCCCGGCCGCTGAGCTGGAGTACGGCCCCCGTCTCCCAGTCCGGGAAGAGCAGCCCGGCCCGCGGGTCGGCCGTGAGGTTCCCCAGGGTCAGGAACATGGCGTTGCCCGCGTAGTCCGGCCAGGTCAGCTCGGTCGGCGAGAGGACCTCGACGAAGCCGGGCAGCCCGCCGCGGTGACTGGCGTCGACCCCGTCCGCCTCCGCCGTGGTGGCCACGAAGAAGGTGTCGGCGGTGCAGACGGCCCGGGCCTGGTCGGGGGTGAGCGCGTCCCCGCGCCGCACGACACCGGGTCCTTCGGCGGCCAGGTCCAGCGGCTGCCGCTTCTGCAGGTACTTCGGGCAGTTGGCGAAGACCTGCTCGGCCCGGACCGCGAACCCGCGACCGGTCACCTCGAGCGTCCCGTTCAGCCGCATCCGGCGCCGGGTGCGCGGGTCGAGCGCGATGGTGCCGACCCTCGTCCCGGCCGTGGCCAGCGCCCCGGCGAGCGGATCGTCCGCCGCTAGCCCCCCGGCGACCGTGATCCGGTCCGGCCCGGTGGCCCGTACGAAACCGGGCGCGCCGGTGAGCAGGGAGGCCCACAGCCGTCCCACGTCGTCGGCGGCGCCGACGACCAGGTGGGGCTGCTGCTCCAGGAAGGCCGCGGCGACCTCCCGGATGCCCGTGCCGATCGAGCGGCCGACGTGCTCGGCGAGCTCGCGCACCCCGACCCGTTCCTGCACGGCCAGCGAGCCCCAGTGGTAGGCCCCGGACATGAGAACCTCCGTCATTAGAAGAAGCCGCAGGTGGGGGCCCCCGCTACGGGGGCCGGGGAACCTTCGGCGCCGGTCGGGACGGAGATCTCGAGGCGGATCCCGTCCGGGTCGTGGAAGAAGATGCCGCCGGATGCGGCGCCTTCGCCGTGGGCGACGACGCCCTCGTAGGCGAACTCGACCCCGAGGTCGCGCAGCCGCGCCTCGTACGCCCGCACCTCGTCGATGCCGCCGGCGGCGAGCGCCAGGTGGTGCAGTCCGGCCGCGGCCGGGGCGAAGGGGCCCTCGGCCTGCTCCCAGAGGGCGAGCACGAGCTCGCCGCCCTGCCCGAGGAGCGCGAAGCGGCGCCCTTCCTCCTTGCCCTCGGCGAGGACGCCGAAGCCCAGGCTGTCGCGGTAGAAGCCGATCGAGCGTTCCAGATCGGTGACGTTCAGGCCCACGTGACCGGTGCGGAGCTTGCTGACGGCAGTCGTCATGACGGGTTCCTTCCCCAGAGGACTTCGTGACTTTCTAACCTTCTAAATCGAGATTAACGGTTAGGGCGATGGGCGTCAACCGCTCACGTACTCTTGAGGGGTTAGCGGCGCGAGGAGGCGGACATGACGGTGGCGGACCCACGACCCCTGACCGGGGAGCCGGTCGCCCTCGACCTGCTCAACACCCGCTGGGTCATGGACGGCGAACCGCTCGACCTCTTCGCCGGGGCCGCGGGTCTGACCCGGGTGCAGGGGCTCGCGGTCTGGCTGGAGTCCACCGGACTGGCCGGCGACTTCCGCGCCGACGCCTCGACCCTCGTCCACCTGATGACGGCCCGCGAGGCGCTGGCCCGCGCGGTGGCGGACCCGGCCGACGAGAGCGCCCGCGCCCTGGTCGACGCCGTGCTGGAGCACGGCCGCATCCGCGCCACCCTGACGACCGAAGGGCCGGGCGAGCGCGCCGAGTTCGACGATCCGAGCTGGGGTCCGGCCTGGACGGCCGCACGGAACTACCTGGAGCTGCTGAGCACCGCGCCCGATCGGATCCGCAAGTGCGCCTCCGAGACGTGCGTCCTGCACTTCCACGACATCTCGCGCAACGGCACCCGACGCTGGTGCTCGATGGCCGCCTGCGGAAATCGGGCGAAGGCCTCCCGCCACTACGCGCGCACGCGCGAGCGCTGAACGATCCGAAACTGTCACACCCGCACCGGGCCGCGAGCGCGTCCCGGTGCTGTCGTGTGGTCGCCAAATCTACAAATCAGCTCCGCGACCCCTGCGGTTCAACCCGCTCTGTCCCGGTAAGGCCCCGCTGGCGCATACACCGCAGTGGCGAGTGTCCGCCATGGCGGGTATCGGTCAATGACAACTCTCCCCAAACAGCTGTCGTTTGCGCAAAGCTGACCGGTCATCCGGCACCGAAATCCGGACCGTATCTTTCACTTACCAGGGATGCTGATGACCCTCGAATCCCCCAGCTCCATACCCGGGGCCAGACGCGTCGCGCGCGTAGCGGCCGCGGCCGGTCTGGTGGCCGCCCTCGCGGCCACCGGCTCGGCGCCCGTCTTCGCGGCGAACGCGGCCGACGCCCCGGGGTCCAACCCGGCCGTCAAGTCCGCTGACCAGAAGCTCGGTTCGGCCGACGCCGAACTCCTTCAGGAGGCCAAGACCAAGGGTGACGCGAACGTCACCGTCATGGTCGCGACCGCCCCCGGCCAGACCAAGCAGGTGGCGGACCAGCTCGACGCCGTCCCGGGCGCCTCGGTGGGCCAGACGTACGACAAGCTCGGTTACGTGCGCGCCACCCTGCCCACGGCCGCGGCGGAGGCCGCGCTGAAGGCGGCCGCCAAGCTGTCCTCGGTGCACGGCATCGACCTGCGGCACGAGATCCAGCTGCCGGACCCGCGCCCCGACACCAAGGGCGAGTCGGGCTCGGTCAAGCGGACCGCCGCGGAGTCGTACCCGGCGCCGGACAAGAACACCCCGGCGAAGAACCCGTACAACCCGTCCTTCGAGACCGGCGCGGTCGACTTCGTCGCGAAGAACCCGCAGGCCGACGGCCGCGGCGTGACCATCGGCATCATGGACTCGGGCGTCGACCTCGGCCACCCGGCCCTCCAGAAGACCACCACCGGCGAGCGCAAGATCGTCGACTGGGTCACCGCGACCGACCCGATCGCCGACGGCGACGCCACCTGGCGCGCCCAGATCACCCCGGTCACCACCGCCGCGGGCAGCTTCACCGCGGGCGGCGCGAGCTGGAAGGCCCCCGAGGGCAGCTTCCAGTGGAGCCGCTTCTCGGAGTCGATCACCGCCAACGGCGACATGAAGGGCGACGTCAACCGGGACGGGGACACCACCGACCGGTTCGGCATGCTCTACGACGTCGCCGCCGGCACCGTCCGCGTCGACACCGACCAGGACAACGACTTCACGAACAACGAGCCGATGAAGCCGTACAAGGACGGCTACCAGATCGGCTGGTTCGGCACGGACAACCCGGCGACCGACGTCGCCGAGCGCATCCCGTTCGTGATCGAGATCCGCAAGGACGTCCCGATGGACCCGCTCGGCGGGGACTGGGTCGGCAAGAAGGCCGACTTCGTCAACATCGGCATCATCGAGTCCGAGCACGGCACGCACGTCGCCGGCATCACCGCCGCCAACAGCCTCTTCGGCGGCAAGATGAACGGCGAGGCGCCCGGCGCCAAGCTCGTCTCCTCGCGCGCCTGCACCTGGTCCGGCGGCTGCACCAACATCGCGCTGACCGAGGGCATGATCGACCTCGTCGTCAACCGTGGCGTGGACATCGTCAACATGTCCATCGGCGGCCTGCCGGCGCTGAACGACGGCAACAACGCCCGTTCGGAGCTCTACAAGAACCTCATCGACACCTACGGTGTCCAGCTCGTCATCTCGGCGGGCAACGAGGGCCCCGGTATCAACACCATCGGCGACCCCGGTCTCGCGGACAAGGTCATCTCCGTGGGCGCCGCGGTCTCCAAGGAGACCTGGGCCGCCAACTACGGCTCCGGCGTGGCCAAGAAGTACAACATGTTCCCCTTCTCCTCGCGCGGTCCGCGTGAGGACGGCGGGTTCACGCCGACCATCACCGCCCCCGGCGCCTCGATCAACACGATCCAGACCTGGCTGCCCGGCGCCCCGGTGAAGGAGGCCGGCTACACCCTCCCGGCCGGTTACGGCATGCTCCAGGGCACCTCGATGTCCTCGCCGCAGGCCGCGGGCGCCAGCGCCCTGCTGATCTCGGCCGCCAAGCAGCAGAACATCAAGCTGACCCCGGCGAGCCTGCGCGTGGCGCTCACCAGCACCGCGAAGAAGATCGACGACGTCCCGGCGCACGCCCAGGGCTCCGGTCTGATCAACGTCCCCGGCGCGTGGGAGTCCATCCAGCGCGACGCGAAGGCCAACGACTTCACCGTGAAGGCGCCGGTCGACACCGCGATCGACCAGTTCCTGAAGACCCCGGGCTTCGGCACCGGCGTCTACGACCGCGAGGGCGGCCTGAAGGTCGGCCAGAAGAAGGTCTACAACGTCGTCGTCACCCGCACCACGGGCGTCAAGTACGGCACCCGGCACAACCTGAGCTGGCGCAACAACGACGGCACGTTCAAGATCCTCGGCGGGTACGACTACGTCACCCTGCCGCTGAACAAGCCCGTCACCATCAAGGTCGAGGCCAACGCCAAGTCGGGCGGCGTCCACAGCGGCATCCTGCAGCTGGACGACGAGACCACCGAGGGCATCGACAAGCAGATCCTGACGACCGTCGTGGCCGCCACCCCGCTCGCCGCGCCGTCGTTCGCGTTCTCGGACACCTCGTCCGTGCAGCGCAACAGCCACAAGTCGTACTTCGTCACCGTGCCGCAGGGCGCGAAGACCCTTGAGGTCGCCCTCGGCGGTCTCGCGGCGGGCAGCCAGACGCGCTTCATCTCGATCCACCCGTACGGTGTGGGCGTCGAGGACAGCGCGACCACCCAGTGCTACCCGAACTACGACAACCCGGCGAACAAGTGCCGCCCCGACCTGCGGTCGTACGCCGACCCGCAGCCGGGCGTCTGGGAGATCGAGGTCGAGTCGCGCCGTACGTCGCCGCTCCTCGACAACCCGTTCAAGCTGGACGTCTCCGTGCTCGGCGCGGCCTTCGACCCCGCGGTCAAGGTCCTGCCCGAGGTCAAGCAGGGCACCCCGGCGCCGGTCCAGTGGACCGTAAAGAACGACGGTGCGGCCATCTCGGGCGGCAAGCTCCAGGGCGGCCCGCTCGGCTCCGCGAAGGTCGCCAAGCCGACCATCGCCAACGGTGAGACCCACACCACCGAGGTCACGATCGGCGAGGGCGTCTCCCGCCTCGACATCGCGATCGGCAAGGTGTCCGACACCGCCGCCGACCTCGACCTCGACGTGTACAAGGACGGCGTCAAGGTCGGCTCCTCCGCCGACGGCGACTCCGAGGAGTCCGTGAGCCTGGCGAACCCGGCCGCGGGCACCTACACCATCAAGGTGTTCGGCTACGCGGTCCCGTCCGGCTCCACCACGTACGACTACCGCGACGTGTACTTCTCGGCCGCCCTGGGCTCCGTCCAGGTCGACGAGGCCGCCGCGGTCAACCTCGCCAACGGCGCCTCCACGGCGATCTCGGCGAACGTCCTGGTCAACGCCGCGGCCCCCGAGGGCCGGCAGTTCTTCGGCCAGGTCCAGCTGCTCAACGCCCGCGGCACCGCCGCCGGCACCGGCAGCGTGCAGATCGAGAAGGTCCTTCCGTAGTACGGAGAGGAACCGAAGGGCCGGTGCTCCGCGGAGCACCGGCCCTTCGGGCTTTCCGCCGTGCTCCCTACCTGCCCAGCGACCGCAGGGACTCGGCGTAGGTGCCGACCGCGTGCGCGATCACGTCCAGGTTGGTGTCGAAGACCCTCAGGTCCAGGTTCTTCAGGGTGTCGCCCGCCCCGTGGTAGTTCGGGTCGTACGGGGCGCCCGCCGTGCCGCCGTACCGTGCTGCCTGCTCGACGGTCTTGACGCCCTCGGCGCCGGTGAAGGTGCCGCCGGCCGGGATGCCGTTGGCGATGAAGGGGCCGTAGTCGGAACGGCCGTCGAAGTCGCTGCCCTCGTGCGGCTTGCCCTTCTTGTCCAGGAAGCCGTTGATCAGCGCCTCGATGCGCTCCGAGCCGGCCGGGCCCGCGCCCTCGCCCGTACGGTCGGAGTCGTCGCCGTCGTAGACGAACTGCACCGGGTTCGGCGAGGCGATCATGTCGAAGTTCAGGTAGAGGGCGATGTCCTTCTTCTGCCGCTCGGACAGCTGCGCCACGTAGTGCTCGGAGCCCAGCAGGCCCAGCTCCTCCGCCGACCACCAGGCGAAGCGCACCTTGTTGGCGGGCTTGCCGTGCGTCTCCTTCGCCAGCTTGAGCGCGACCTCCAGCAGGGCGGCCGAGCCGGAGCCGTTGTCGTTGATGCCCGGGCCCTCGGGGACGGAGTCCAGGTGGGCGCCGACGGTGACCACGCGGTCGGCGCGGCCGCCCCTGGTCTCGGCGATGACGTTGCGGGTGGTCTTCTTCACGTGCTCCTGGTCCAGGTCCAGGCGCACCTTCACCTCCCCCGCGGCGGCGGCCGCGGTCAGCGCCTCGCCGTCGGCGAGGGTGATGCCGGCGCTGGGGATGATTCCCTCGGCCGGCGAGGAGAAGCCGCCGCGCACCGGGGTGGTGCCACTGTGGTTGTAGACGATGACGCCGAGCGCGCCGGCCGCGGCGGCCGCCTTCTGCTTCTCCACGAAGGTGCAGGAGCCTCGCTTGACCAGGGCGATCTTCCCGGTGAAGGCGCCGGCCGGGTAGTCGTCGGCCGTGCAGCCGGGGGTCTCGTCGACCCGGGCCAGGGCGAGGGGCGCGGTCAGGCCGCCGGCCGGGGTGGACTTGGTGAAGGTGAAGGCGGCGGTGGCGAGCTCCCGCTGCCGCGTGCCGTCGGCGCCGCCGAGGACGGTGGTCCGCTCCGTCTTCGTGTGCGCCTCGTAGATGTCGAAGTCCTGGTACGAGACCTCGTACCCGGCCTTCTTCAGCGTGTCGTGGACGTAGGCGGCGGAGGCCGCGTGACCGGGCGTACCGGCGGCCCGGTTGCCTCCGTTGGCATCGGCGATCTGCTGGAACTTCTCCAGGTGCCGGTGGGCGCCACGGGCGGTGACCTCCTCCACCAGCTCCTTGGCGAGCCTGCCCTCGCGCGGGTGGGCGGCGGCGGGCGGGGCGGCGGCCAGCAGCAGGGGTGCTGCGACGGCGGCCGCCGCGAGGGCGGCGAGCGCCGGTATGGACCGGCGGTGCCGGCTCCGGTGGTCGGACATGGTGGTTCCTCCCCGTGTTCGGTACGACGACGTCCGAATATCGGACGCGACTGTCCGGACCGTAGACGCCGCGCCCGGGACATTCCGGACAGTCGTCGGCCGCGCAACGCAGCCGCCACACGTTTGTCACACCCCGCCATGTTCCGGATCCCGTGGTGACAGGATGCCGGTATGACGATCATCGAAAAGGGGGCCAACACCCCTTTGAGCAGCGGCCCGTTCCGCGTCACCGTGGCGCGCACCACCCGGCCCGGAGCGCCTGCGGTGACGGCCGTGGCGGTCCTGCTGGACGCCGTCGGCCAGGTCCGCGGTGACGCCGACGTGGTCGTCGCGGGCGGCCCCGGGCACCCGTCGGGCGCGGTGCGGCACCTGGGCGGGGCGGCGGAGGGGGAACGGCTCGTCCAGCGGCTGGAGGTGGACCCGGACGATGTGGAGCCGTCCGTCCAGCGGATCCTGATCGCCGTCCTGGCCGCGGGCGGGCCGTTCGGCGCGGTCGACGGGCTGTGCCTGGAGGTGGCGAACGGCGCCGGTACGCCGGCGGTCCGGTACGAGGCGACGGACGCGACCATGGACACCGCGCTGGTGCTCGGCGAGTGCTACCGCCGGGACGGGGCCTGGCGGCTGCGCGCGGTGGGCCAGGGCTACACCGGCGGACCGGCCGCCCTCGCCGCCGACTTCGGCATCCGGCCCGAGGCGCTCCCGGCCGCTCCGCCGGCCGGTCCCGCGGTGACCGAGGTCGACAAGGTCGACGCGGCACCCACGCCCCCGCCGGTCGCCGCGCGGGCACCGGCCCCGGCCGCCGCGGAGCCGCTCCCCGCGCCCCGGCAGGAACCCGGGCGACCCGACGGCCTGCCCTGGGCCGACGTGGTGCACGAGGGGGACGGCAACGGGGAGGTCACCGTGGTGAACCCGGAGCCCGGCCACCCGGCGATCCTGGAGTACGAGGCGCTCGGCCCGACGGACTCCCACACCTGGCTCACCGCGGACCGGGTCGACGCGCGGGACGAGCCGCTCCTGGTGTTCCACCGAGGCAGCCACGGCCTGCGCGGGCAACTGCTCGCGTTCGGCATGGGCGGCCGCGAGTTCCGGCTGCGCATCGACGCGAACTGCCGCTGGCGCCTGCGGCTGCGCCCGGCCGAGACGGCACGGGCCCTCGTGACGGGCCTCTCGGGCCGGGGCACCACCGTCCTGCGGTACGACGGCCCGCCCGCCCTGCTCAGGGTCGAGCGCGGGCGCGTCAAGAACACCTCGATGGAGGTGTTCACCATCCAGGCGGACGGCGGGTCTCACCTCATCGCGCACCCGAACCACCGCCACCCGGTGACCGGCCCGCTGGCCGTGGGCCCCGAGGGCCGCGTCCACGTGACGGTCGAGGCCCCCGACACCGTCCCGTGGAAGCTGGAGGTGCTGCCCCTGCACGCGGCGCCGGTCCTGGAGCGGAAACTGTCCGGCCGGGGCCAGGCCGTGGTCCTGGTGCGCGGGCTGGGGGCGAAGGTGGAGGTGGGGCACGACAGGGCGATCACTCCGCTGTTCGCCCTCGACGAGCACCTGCTTCCCGCCGAGCGTCTGTGCGTCGAACCCGGGGTGTACGCCGTTCCGCCCGGGCTGCTCTCCGTCCGCGCCCAGGGCAAGTGGAGCCTTCGGATCCGCGACTGAGCGGCCCCGCGGACCCGATCCGCGCACAGATCGTCCGTACTGCGGACAATGGATTGGACAAGGCTCGTGGGGTCGAACGCATGATGGCTTCACGCGCGCCCGCGTCGTACGTAGCTGAAGGAGTCACCGTGAGGGTCGGAATCGTCGGAGCCACCGGACAGGTCGGCGGAGTCATGCGCGGCATCCTCGCCGAGCGGAAGTTCCCGGTGGACGAGCTGCGCCTGTTCGCCTCGGCCCGGTCGGCCGGCTCGACGATCGAGTGGGAGGGCCGGGAGATCACCATCGAGGACGCCTCCACGGCCGACTACTCCGGTCTGGACATCGTGCTCTTCTCGGCCGGTGGCGCCACCTCCAAGGCCCTCGCCGAGAAGGTCGCCTCGCAGGGCGCCGTCGTGATCGACAACTCTTCCGCCTGGCGCAAGGACCCCGAGGTCCCGCTCGTGGTCTCCGAGGTCAACCCGCACGCGATCAAGAACCGCCCCAAGGGCATCATCGCGAACCCGAACTGCACCACGATGGCCGCGATGCCGGTGCTGCGCCCGCTGCACGAGGAGGCGGGGCTCAACGCCCTGATCGCCACCACCTACCAGGCCGTCTCCGGCTCGGGCCTGGCGGGCGTCGCCGAGCTCGACGGCCAGGTCAAGGCCGTGGCTTCCGAGGCGACCAAGCTGGTCCACGACGGCGAGGCCGTCGAGTTCCCCGAGCCGGGCGTCTACAAGCGCTCCATCGCCTTCAACGTGCTGCCGCTGGCCGGCTCGATCGTGGACGACGGGTCCTTCGAGACCGACGAGGAGCAGAAGCTCCGCAACGAGTCCCGCAAGATCCTGGAGATCCCGGAGCTCAAGGTCTCCGGCACGTGCGTGCGCGTGCCGGTCTTCTCCGGCCACTCCCTCCAGATCAACGCCCGCTTCGACCGCCCGATCAGCGTCGAGCGCGCCTACGAGCTGCTGAAGGACGCCCCCGGCGTCGAGCTGTCGGAGATCCCGACCCCCCTCCAGGCCGCCGGCAAGGACGCCTCGTACGTGGGCCGCATCCGCACCGACGAGACGGTGGACAACGGCCTCGCCCTGTTCCTGTCGAACGACAATCTCCGCAAGGGCGCCGCGCTGAACGCGGTCCAGATCGCGGAGCTCGTGGCCGAGGAGCTGCGCCAGGGCTGACCCGGCGGGCGCGAGCAGTCACGAAGGGGGCGGGTGCCGTACGGCGCCCGCCCCCTTCCCCCTGTCGGGATCGCCCAGCACTCCTCAAACGCCGGCGGGGCTGAAATCGGGCCTGCGCACCTCGAAGAGGAAGCAGCCGAACTCGGCGGCGCGGACGTGTACGAGGGCCACCCCGGGCTCGGCGAAGGCCTCGTCGAGGGCCCGCTCGACCACCCCGTCGGGATCTTCCCCGAGGTCGAGGACCCGCCCGCCGAGGATGTGCCCGCGGGCGTCGTACCGCCGGGCGGTGCGCTGCACGCCCGGGCGGGCGAGGGGGTATCCGCCGCCCTCCCCGGGCCCCCCGCACGGCTCGGCGTGGATGAAGACCGGTCCCTGCTCGTCGTAGGCACCGGGATCGGTGCCGGTCCCGGCCGCCCAGCGGCGCAGCGGCGCGTACGAGACCAGCGCGATCCGCTCCCCCGCCCCGCTCGCCCGCAGGCAGCAGCGCAGCGGCGCCCCGCCCTCGTCGTCCCGGTACGGGACGCACTCCCGCCCCGCGTCGTCCCGTACCCGGAGCTCCTTGAGCGCCGTCTCCTCGATGGGCCTCGCCCAGTACCTGATGGTCATGCCCGCCAGCGTGGCGCGGGCGCCCGCCGAAGTCCGGCAGGAATCCGACCTCGCGTTCGCCCGTGGATTACTCCGGCGCGGTGACCCGCGCCCCATGGAAGGATGGCGGGGCAACGTCACCATCAAAGGAGATGAACGCGTGCCAGGCACGAATCTCACCCGTGAAGAGGCCCAGCAGCGGGCCAAGCTGCTCACCGTCGACTCCTACGAGATCGAACTCGATCTCAGCGGCGCACAGGAGGGCGGCACGTACCCGTCCGTGACCACCGTGCGCTTCCAGTCGGCCGAGGCCGGGGCCGAGACCTTCATCGACCTGGTCGCCCCGGCCGTGCACGAGGTCGTGCTGAACGGCAAGTCGCTGGACGTGGCCGCGGTCTTCCGGGACTCGCGCATCGCCCTGAAGCACCTCGCGGCCGGCGCCAACGAGCTCCGCGTCGTCGCGGACTGCGCCTACACCAACACCGGCGAGGGCCTCCACCGCTTCGTCGACCCGGTCGACCAGCAGGCCTACCTGTACACCCAGTTCGAGGTGCCGGACGCGCGGCGGGTCTTCGCCAGCTTCGAGCAGCCCGACCTGAAGGCGACCTTCCAGTTCACCGTGACGGCCCCCGAGGGCTGGACGGTCATCTCCAACTCGCCGACCCCCGAGCCCAAGGACCGGGTCTGGACCTTCGAGCCGACCCCGCGCATCTCCTCGTACATCACGGCCCTGATCGTCGGCCCGTACCACGCGGTGCACAGCTCCTACGAGGGCCCGGACGGGCAGTCCGTGCCGCTCGGCATCTACTGCCGCCCCTCGCTCGCCGAGTTCCTCGACGCGGACGCGATCTTCGCCGTGACGCGGCAGGGCTTCGAGTGGTTCCAGGAGAAGTTCGCGTACGACTACCCGTTCGCCAAGTACGACCAGCTCTTCGTCCCGGAGTTCAACGCGGGCGCCATGGAGAACGCGGGCGCGGTCACCCTCCGCGACCAGTACGTCTTCCGCTCGAAGGTGACGGACGCCGCGTACGAGATGCGCGCCGCGACGATCCTGCACGAACTGGCGCACATGTGGTTCGGCGACCTCGTGACCATGGAGTGGTGGAACGACCTGTGGCTGAACGAGTCGTTCGCGACGTTCGCCGAGGTCGCCTGCCAGGCCTACCACCCGGACTCGAAGTGGCCGCACGCGTGGACCACCTTCGCCAACTCCATGAAGACCTGGGCGTACCGGCAGGACCAGCTGCCGTCCACGCACCCGATCATGGCGGACATCCGTGACCTCGACGACGTCATGGTCAACTTCGACGGCATCACGTACGCCAAGGGCGCCTCGGTGCTCAAGCAGCTCGTCGCCTACGTCGGCATGGACGCCTTCTTCAAGGGCGTGCAGGCCTACTTCAAGGCGCACGCCTTCGGCAACACCCGGCTGTCCGACCTGCTGGGCGCCCTGGAGGAGACCTCGGGCCGCGACCTGACCGCCTGGTCGAAGGCGTGGCTGGAGACGGCCGGCATCAACGTCCTGCGTCCGGAGATCGAGACCGACGAGAACGGTTCCATCACCTCCTTCGCGATCCGCCAGGAGGCCCCGGCGCTGCCGGCGGGCGCCAAGGGCGAGGCGGTACTGCGCCCGCACCGGATCGCGGTCGGCTTCTACGAGCTGCAGGACGGCAGGCTGGTCCGTACGGACCGGGTCGAGCTGGACATCGACGGCGAGCTGACGGCGGTCCCGGAGCTGGCCGGCCGCGCCCGACCGAGCGTCGTGCTGCTGAACGACGACGACCTGTCGTACGCGAAGGTCCGCCTGGACGAGGTCTCCCTCGCCAACGTGACCGCGCACCTGGGCGACTTCACCGAGTCCCTGCCGCGCGCGCTGTGCTGGGCCTCGGCGTGGGACATGACCCGCGACGGCGAGCTCGCCACCCGTGACTACCTCGCGCTGGTGCTGTCCGGCATCGGCAAGGAGTCGGACATCGGCGTGGTCCAGTCCCTGCACCGCCAGGTGAAGCTGGCCATCGACCTGTACGCCGACCCGGCGTGGCGCGAGGAGGGTCTGGCGGCCTGGACCGAGGCCACGTTGGAGCACCTGCGTGCGGCGGAGCCGGCCGGAGACCACCAGCTGGCGTGGGCGCGTGCCTTCGCGGCCACGGCCCGAACCGAGGGTCAGCTGACCTACCTGTCGGCGCTGCTGGACGGCTCGGCCGTGATCGAGGGCCTGGCCGTCGACACCGAGCTGCGCTGGACGTTCCTGGAGCGGCTGGCCGCCACGGGGATCGCCGACGAGGCGGCCATCGCGGCGGAGCTGGAGCGGGACGCGACCGCGGCCGGCGAGCGGCACGCGGCGACGGCCCGGGCCGCGCGTCCGACGGCCGAGGCCAAGGCCGCCGCGTGGGCGTCGGTGGTGGAATCCGCGGACCTGCCGAACGCGGTCCAGGAGGCGGTGATCGGCGGCTTCGTGCAGACCGACCAGCGCGAGCTGCTGGCCCCGTACACCGCGAAGTACTTCGCGGCGCTCAAGGAGGTCTGGGAGACCCGGAGCCACGAGATCGCCCAGCAGATCGCGGTGGGCCTGTACCCGTCGCTCCAGGTCTCGGAGGCCACGCTGGCCGCGACGGACGCCTGGCTGGCCTCGGCCGAGCCGAACGCGGCCCTGCGCCGGCTGGTGTCGGAGTCCCGCGCGGGCGTCGAGCGCGCGCTGAAGGCCCAGGCGGCCGACGCCGCTGCCGCTGCCGCCGGCGCTCGGGCCTAACGGGCTCCCGGGCTCTGCCCGCACCCGCGGGGCGCGGGGTCGTCCCGCGGGTGCGGCGCCGCTGCTGGGGCTCCGCCCCAGGCCCCGCGCCTCAAACGCCGGCGGGGCTGGATTTGCCCTCCGGGCATTCCAGCCC
>NZ_JBHWJY010000115.1:20052-22110 GCF_042731135.1 Streptomyces sp. NPDC059874 | reverse complement strand
GACGCCTCCCCCCCCCCCCCCCCCCCGGCCCCCCCCCCCCCCCCCGGGGGGGGGGGGGGGCGGCCCGGGGGGGGGGGGGGGGGGGGGGGGGGGGCGGCCCCCCCCCCCCCGCAACGGCGCCGCGCCGGACACCGTGGCCGGGGCGGGAAGCGCAAGTGCGGCGCCGCTGCCGGGGCTCCGCCCCGGACCCCGCTCCTCAAACGCCGGAGGGGCTGAGGGTGCCCCCGGCGGGGCAGCGAATGTCGGGGCTGGGGGTGCCCCCAGGGCGGGGGACATGCCGGGGTCCACGGTGGTCATCGGGTCACCTCCGCGCCCGGCACGGCCCAGGTCGGACTGGTCCAGTGCCCCGGCACCCTCGCCTCGGCCGGCCGCGCGAACGGCACGTCCCCGTCCGGCCTCGCGGAGCCACGGGCCAGCAGCCGCAGGTAGATGTCCCGGAAGGCGCCCACGTTCTGCTCGACGGTGAACAGCTCCAGCGCCCGCGCCCGCGCCGCCGCGCCCAGCCGCTGCGCCCGCTCGGGATCCCGCAGCAGCGACAGGCACGCGTCGGCCAGCGCCCGCGGATTGCGCGGCGGTACGACGAGCCCCGTGCCGCCGATGACCTCGCACACGGCTCCCACGTCGGTCGACACGGTGGCCCGGCCGCTGAACATGGCCTCGGCCAGGGTGATCGGGAAGCCCTCGATCACCGAGGACAGCACGACGATCCGGCCCGCCCCGTACGCCTCCGCCGAGGTCGCCGCATCGGGTCCGCCGATCTCCTCGAAGGTGACGGGGTTCTCCCCCACCGTGACGGCGTCCGCGGCCTCGTCGGGGAAGAGCTGCGCCGCCAGTGAGCGGCAGTCGGCGAGGTAGCCGGGGGCCACGGCGGTGGCGAAGATCCGCAGCCGGGTCCCCGGCTCGGCCTTGCGGACCTCCGCGAAGGCGTGCAGCAGCCCGACGAGGTCCTTGGCGGGCTCTATCCGCCCGACCCACACCAGCGTGTCGGGGTCCCCGCAGTCCGCGGCCTCCCCGACGGTGGCGAATCGGTCCGCCTCCATCCCCGGATAGACCGTCCGCACCCGCTCCCGGGGGGCTCCGCACCGTTCCTGCCAGCGCCGGGCGTGCGCGTTGCCGGGTGTCAGGAGGTCGGCCTCGGCGTAGATCTCGCAGGCCAGCCGGAGGTGGAAGGCGGCGAGCAGGGCCCGCACGGTGAGCCGGGCGTCCTGCCGCTGCTCCAGGTAGTGGGAGCGGAGCTGGACCCCGTACTCGGTGACCAGCAGCGGAACCCCGCAGAAGCGTTTGGCCAGCAATCCGGGGATGGCCGCCACCCCGCCGGCCGCCGCGTGGCAGATGTCGACGGCGCCGAGACTCCCGAGCTGGGCGTTCTCCTCGTACCAGTCGAGGGACAACGGCCGCAGCATGCGCTCCAGTTCGTCCACGAACTCCAGCAGGTCCACCACCTGAACCGCCTGTACGGTGCGACTCGCGCCCGGCGCCCGGCACGCGGCCTCCAGCACCCGCACGGCGGATTCCGACCGCAGTGCGGCGTACAACCCGCCCTGCTCGCGGCCGAGTTCGGCGAGCCCGTAGAGCCCGTCGGCGAACGACCCGGGCTCGTCCGCGCAGACGCCCCGGACCAGCTCCTTGAAGCAGTCCGCGAAGCGTCGTCGCTCGCGCCGGGAGTACGTCCGCCCGTCGTCCGCGGGGGCCCACAGGGGGGCCGTGCGGACCTGGGTGACGTGGTCGGGGAGAAGCACCCGCGCACGCTCCTGGTCGGCGTCTCGACTCAGCGCGTACAGCTCGAACTCGTGCTGCGGGAGCCCGCGCACGAGCCGGTCGCACCACAGTCTGGCCTCGCCCGTCGCATACGGATAACCACCTTCCGTGAGTAGTCCGATCCGCACGAGTGGCACCCCCGATCTCCCATTTCAGGCGGTCGCCGTCGGTCTGACGACCCGCCGCGGGAGAACTCAAGCGGATATGCCGAAGGCGGGGCCGGCCGGTGTGGCGCGCGCCCCCCGCACGGGGGTAGCGGGGGTACATTAGCCCGGGGGTAGCGGGGGGGCCCGCCAGGGA
>NZ_JBHWJY010000115.1:0-20042 GCF_042731135.1 Streptomyces sp. NPDC059874 | reverse complement strand
TTCCTTTTTTTTGCCCCCCCCCCTGGCCGCCCCCCCCCCTCCCCCATTCCCGGGGGGCCCGTCTGGTTCCCCCCCCCCGCCGGGGTAAAACACCCCGTTTTTGGCGCCGGGGGGGGGGGCGGTGCGCCCGCCCCGCCACCGGAAGGGGTGAAGAGTCGTAACTTTCCCCTTCGGTTCGCGTTCGAGCACGCTAGGAAGAGCGTGGAGCCCTGGTGCCGTGACCGGAAAGCTTCACCGGGTCACAGCTCTAGGCCGTCTCCGCGAACACCTCCCGCCGTGACGAGCGCCGACGCTCGGCGAGCTCCGGGTCCAGTGCCGGTACGGCGGCCAGCAGTTGCCGGGTGTAGGTGTGGGCGGGGCGGTCGTAGACCTCGTCGACCGGGCCCTCTTCCACGACCTGGCCGGCGTACATGACGGCGACGCGGTCACTGACCTGCCGGACCACCGCCAGGTCGTGCGCGATGAAGACCAGCGCGATGCCGAGCTCCCGCTGGAGCTCCGCCAGGAGGGCGGTGACCTGGGCCTGTGTGGTGACGTCGAGGGCGGAGACCGGCTCGTCGCAGACGATCAGCCGGGGCCGCGGCGCGAGGGCCCGCGCGATGCCCACCCGCTGGCGCTGCCCGCCGCTGAACTCGTGCGGGTACCGGTCGTAGTGCCCGGCCTCCAGCCCGACGCGGAGCAACAGCTCCTCGACCCGGGCCCGCACGCCGGCCCGGTCCCGCTCCCCGGCCGCGCGCAGCGGGTCGGCGATGGACTCGCCGATGGAGCGGCGCGGGTTGAGGGAGGACACCGGGTCCTGGAACACCATCTGCGCGCCCCGCGCGATCCCCCTCACCTCGACACCCTCGTGCCGCACCTGGCCCGAGCTGGGATCCAGCAACCCGACGAGCATCCGCCCGAGCGTGCTCTTGCCGCTCCCGCTCTCCCCGACGATCCCCAGCGTCTCCCCCGCGGACACGGCGAGCGACACCCCGGCCACGGCGTCCACCCGCCGCTTCCCCCGCCCGAACTCCCTCCGCAGCGAAAAGGCTTCAACGACGGGCACATCCAGCCCCGCCGGCGTTTGAGGCGCGGGGTCCGGGGCGGAGCCCCAGGACACGGCGCCGCTCCCGGCCACGGACACCGGCCCGTCCAGCCTCGGCACCGACGCCAGCAGGGCCCGCGTGTACGGGTCGGCCGGCGTCGAGAGGACCGAGCCCACCGCCCCCCGCTCCACGACGTGGCCACCCCGCATGACCAGCAGTTCCTCCACGCTCTCCGCCGCCACCCCCACGTCGTGGGTGACCAGCAGCAGCCCCAGCCCCCTCTCCTCCCGCAGTTCGTGGAGCAGGTCCAGGATCTGCGCCTGGACGGTGACGTCCAGCGCGGTGGTCGGCTCGTCCGCGATCAGCAGCCGCGGCTCGCACGCCAACGCCATGGCGATCAGCGCCCGCTGCCGCATGCCGCCGCTGAACTCGTGCGGCCGCGCACGCGCGCGGCGTACCGCGTCGGGGATGCCCACCCGCTCCAGTACCTCGACGGCCCGCGCCCGCGCGGCCCGTCGGGAGACGTCCGCGTGGATCCGGTGGACCTCTGCGATCTGGTCGCCGATGGCGTGGTACGGGTCCAGGGAGCTGAGCGGGTCCTGGAACACCATGGCGGCGGTCCCCCCGCGCAGCCGGCGCAGCTCCGCCCCCGAGGCGGCGGCCACGTCCGTGCCGCCCACCCGGACGGTGCCGCCGAGCCTGGCGCCCGTACCCCGGTGCAGGCCCAGCAGCGCGGCCGCCACGGTGGACTTGCCGCTGCCGGACTCCCCTACGATGCCCAGCGCGCGGCCCGCTTCCAGCGTGAAGGAGACCCCGTCCACGGCCCGTGGGTGCTCACCCGGCGCGCCGACCGGGAACTCGACGGTGAGGTCGTCGACCTCCACCAGCAACTCCGTCATGCGAGGGCCACCCTTCGGTCCGCCACGGCGTACAGCACGTCGGCGATCGCGCCCGCGAGGACCACGGCCGCGCCGATGGACAGGACGATGCCCACGACGACCGGCAGGTCCACGATCTTCACGCCGTCCATCAGCGTCTTGCCGAGTCCGGGGATCCCGAACAACGACTCCGTCAGCACCGCGCCGCCGATCATCGTGCCAAAGTCCACGGCGCTGAGCGCGATCACGGGGGCGACCGCCCCGCGCACCGCGTGCCGGGTGACGATGGCCCGCTCCCCCACCCCGTAGGCGCGGAAGGTCCGGATGTGGTCCTCGGCGAGCGTCTCCAGGGTTGAACTCCGGGTGAGCCGGGCGTACTTGGCGCTCTCGAAGAGGCCGAGCGTCAGCCACGGCAGCAGCAGGTTCCAGGCCCACTGCTCGGGGTCCTCGCTCAGCGGCACGTAGGTCGGGAACGGCAGCCATTGCAGGTACGCGCAGACCACCATGAGCAGCAGCAGTCCGAGGATGAAGACGGGGGTACCGGTCCCGGCGAGGGTGAGGACGGTCAGCGCGCGCTCGGTGATCCCGCCGCGCCGCAGTGCGGAAAGCAGCCCGGTGCCGACTCCGACGACCAGCCAGATCACCAGCGCGCCCAGCGCGAGCGACAGGGTGGCGGGCAGCCGGTCCAGGATCAGCGCGGTGACCTGCTGGTCGTTGCGGTACGAGAAGCCGAGGCAGGGCGCGTCGCAGTGCAGTACGAGCCCGGCGCCTCCGGAGTGGTCGCGGCCCAGCACCAGCCCCTGGAGGAAGTGCAGGTACTGCATGACCAGGGGTTCGTTCAGCCCGATCCGTTCCCGCACCTGGGCGATCTGCGCCGGGTTGCAGCGCTCTCCGCAGGCGAGGCGCGCGGGGTCGCCGGGGGCGACGTAGAAGAGGGCGTAGACGACGACGGACAGGGTGAGGAGCACGAGCAGTGCCCCACCGAGCCGTTTGAGCACGAAGAAGGTCACGTCGTGCGCTCCTTTCTGGTGCCGACCCGCAGGCGCGAGCCTTCGCGCGGGTCGAGTGCCGTGCGGACCGCGTCGCCGAGCACGGTGAAGGCGAGCACGGTGACGAAGAGCAGCCCGGCGGGGAGCAGGACGTACATGGGGTCGGCGCGGAACCAGGTCTGGGCGCTGGACAGCATCTGGCCCCAGGAGGGGGTGGGGGGCTTCACGCCGACCCCGAGGAAGGACAGCGATGCCTCGACCACCATGGCGGTGGGCACCTTGATCGCGGCGAACGTGATGACCGGCGCGGCCAGTGAGGGCAGCAGTTCGCGGCGGGCGATCCGCAGGTTTCCGTTGCCGGCCAGCCGGGCGGCGTCCACGAAGTCCAGGCCGCGCAGGGCGAGCGTCTGGGCGCGCACCATCCGGGCGATGCCGCCCCAGTCGAGCAGCCCGATGATCAGGATCAGCAGCAGCGGGCGCGGGAAGTCGGCCGGGACGACGGCGGTGAGGGCGATACCGAGCACCAGCATGGGCAGCGCGATCATCACATCGGTCAACCGGCCGATGACCTGGCCGACGAAGCGGTTGCCGAGCGCGGCGGCGAGTCCGGCGCTCACCCCGACGACGACCTGCACGGCGGTGGCGCCGAGTGCGACGAGGAGGGAGATCCGCGCGCCGTACACGAGCCGGGTGAACAGGTCCCGGCCGGTGCCGGGTTCGACGCCGAGCCAGTGGTCGGCGGAGACCCCGCCGAAGGAGCCGTACGGGACCCCGCCACGAGCCGAGTCCACGAGCTCGTCGTGGTAGGCGTTGGGGTCCTGTCCGCTGATGTGGGCGAGCAGCGGCGCCGCGAGGGCGAGAAGGACGAGCAGCGCCAGGACGCCGGCGGCCAGGGCGGCCGAGGGCCGTCGGCGCAGTCGGCGCCAGACCCGGCGCGCGGAGCCCGCGCCCGGGGTGGTGATCCCGGGCGCGGACACCGACTGTTGGGCTACGGAGCTCACTTGACCGCGACCTGCGAGATGTCGAGGACGCCGGTCCAGTCGCTGATGACGACGTTCTTCACGTCCTTGCCGACGAGCCGCTTGTAGACCGGGTGGAAGAGCGGCACGTCCAGCGCCTGCTCGCCGATCTTCTTGTCGAGGGCGCCCCAGCGCTTGGCGGCGGCCGCCGTGTCGGTCAGCTTGGCGATCTCGTCGATCTCGGCGTTCACGGCCGGGTCGTCGAGCTGGGCGTGGTTGTAGTTGGAGCCGTTGGTCACGATCTGCCGGCCGTCGAAGATCGGCGCGAGGAAGGGCCCGCCGGACGGCCAATCGGCGCCCCAGCGGGAGAGGAAGAAGCCGGGGGTGTTCTTGGCGTCCCAGCGGCGCTGGTTGAAGGCGTTGCCCTCCAGCCCCTCCAGCTTGACGGTGATCCCGGCGGCGGCGAGGGCCTGCTGCACGGCGGTGGCGACCTCGGGGCTGGTCTGCCGGTTCTGCGCGTTGGAGTGGGTGAGGGTGATGGTGAGGCCGTCGGGGTAGCCGGCCTCCTTCAGCACCTCCTTGGCCTTGGCCGGGTCGCCGGTCTTGCCCGCCGGGAAGTGGTCGTAGGCCAGGTGGCCGAAGGCCTCGTGCTCGGGCAGGAAGGTGGTGGCGGGCTCGGCCAGCGCGGAGCCGCCCGCCGCGTTGATGACGCTGGTGCGGTTGATGGCGTGGGAGACGGCCTGGCGGACCTTCGGGTTGTCGAAGGGGGCCACCTTCGGGTTGAAGGCCAGGTAGTTGATGTAGCCGAAGTGGCCGGTGCCGACGCGCGCCGCCAGCTCCTTGTTGTCCCCGATCTGCGCGAGCTCGGCCGGCCCGAGGTTGGTGTCGGTGGTGATGGCGGCCGCGTCGGGGCCGGAGCCGGTGGTCAGGCGCTGGTTGATGACCGCGGCGTCGAGTCCGGCGCGGACGTCGATCAGGTCCGGGTAGGCCTTGCGCTCGTCGTCGGTCTTCTGGTCCCAGTGCTCGTTGCGCTCCAGGGTGAGGTGTTCGCCGTCGTTCTCGTTCTTGACGACCTTGTACGGGCCGGAGGAGATCGGGTGCTCCTCGTACTTGACTCCGGTGTCCTTGGCCTTGGGGACGGGTGCGAACTGGGTCTGGGTGGCGACGAAGGGGAAGTCGCCCTGGGGCTTGCGCAGTTTGAAGGTGATCGTCTTCGTGTCGGGGACGACGATCGAGTCGAGTCCCTTGCCGTCCTTGTACGGGCCCTCGTAGGTGTCCCCGCCGACCAGCCAGTCCCGCAGGTACGGGGCTCCGCCCGACAGTTCGGCGGCGAAGGACCGCTCGATGCCGTACTTGATGTCGGCGGTGGTGATCGGGGAGCCGTCCTCGTACTTCAGCCCGTCCTTGAGGGTGTACGTCCACTCGGTGGCGTCGGCGTTGGGTTTGCCGAGGTCGGTGGCGAGGTCGGGCACGACCTTGGCGCCGGGTGCGCCGGACTCGCGGTTGCGGGTGGTCAGCGTACGGAAGACCAGCGAGGGGACGTTCCCGCCGCCCGAGGTGTAGAGCCGGGCCGGGTCGAAGTCCTCCTGCGGCTCGTTGTTGAGGACGGTGAGGGTGCCGCCCTTCTGCGGTGCGCCGGCGGGGCCCGCCTTGTCGCCTGCGCCCGCCTTGTCCGCACCGTCCTTGGGCCCGCAGGCCGCGGCGCCCCCGGCCAGTACGAGGCTGACGGCGACCGCGGCCACGCGGCGCGATATCTGGGCATGACGGAGCATCGGAAAGGAACCTCTCGGCGTGAAGGAAGGGAGGAGCGGCCACGCGAGGGGCAGCGATCGGCGACGGAGCCGAAAGGGCTCCGAGACGGGAGAAGCCGCGCCCGCGGGCATACGTACACCCGGGCGCGGCGGAGCTGTGGAAAGGTCGCGGCGCTTGCGGGCAGTCAGCGACAGAAGATGTCGGCCACGCTGTGCGCGGTCACACCAAGCAGCGCCAGCTCAATGGCGGCGCTCGCGGTCATGGTGTGGTGCTGCGACATGCGGAGAACGATTGCCGATGATCGGACGGATTGTCAACGCCCTTCGGCGTGGCACGTCAAGTGCCGGGGAACACCCAGGGGTTGGGCTTGCACTGGATTCCGTCGATGTCGAGGGACTTGGTCTGCTGCTGCATGATCGGGGCGAGCGCGCCGGGCGTCTTGCAGTTCACGTGCCCGTGTCCGAGGCGGTGGCCGACCTCGTGGTTGATGAGCATCTGGCGGTAGCTGAACATCTGCTCGGGGCCGTACGTCGGCGATCCCTGCGCCCAGCGGAACGCGTTGATCATCACCCGCTCGGTGGACGCGGAGTCGCAGGAGACGTTGTCGATGGTCGTGTCCAGGCCGGACTTGGAGCACCACTTGCCGGTGGTCCCCGGGCTGGCGAGGGTGATCACGAAGTCGGCGGTGCCGCCGGGCACCCGCTCGAAGGTCATCGCGCCGCCGTGGCCCCAGCTGCGGTCGTCGTTGAGGGTGCGGTGGACGGCCTCGGCGAAGAGGGCCGGGTCCAGGCCGAGGCCCTGCTCGACGTCGACGCGGTAGCGCACGAGCCTGCCCTTGCCGGGGGCCTTGGCGACGCCGGGCACGGTGTCGAAGGTGCCGGGGCCGGTGAGCTTCGCGTCGATCGGCAGCTGTTGGGCCATCTTCTGCTCGTACGTCGGCTCCGGCGCCGCGGCCGAGGCCTCGGGGGCGGCGACGGGAGTCTGCGGCGTCGGGCTGTTGGCGGCGTTGTCGGCCGGGGCCTTGGCGGGGGCGGCGAGCGGGCCCGGCTTCGCGGCGTCGCCCTCCGAGGTGACCTGGACCGCGACGACGACGGCGAGGACGGTGGTGACGGCCGCGGCGGCCATGCCGGTGTACGTACGGACCTTCAGGCCGCGGCCGGATCCGGGGCGCTCGGCCTCGGGGGCCGTGGGCTCGACGGGTTTGCGCGGCCCGGGCACGCGTACCTTGCGGTGCGCGCCGGTGGAGGTGACCGGGTCCAGTGAGGGAACCGGCGGGGGCATCGGCACCGGCGCGGGTGCGGGAGCAGGCGCGGGTGGCGCGAGGGTGACCTGCGGGAAGCCGACCGCGGGGGTGCCGAAGGCGGGGGTGTCGGTGTCCAGGAGGGCGGTGGGCGCGGCGCCGCGGGTGCGCGGCACTCCGCGCCAGTCCCCGTACTGGGAGGCCGAGTCGGGGCCGGCGCCCCAGGCGCCGCCGGATTCGTGACTCTGGGGGTGTCCGCCGGCCCGCACGTCCTGGGAGACGTATCCCTGGTGGGTGACGGTGGGTTCGGGCCGGCGCCGTGCGCGCGGTTCCTCGAACTCGTACTGGTACCCGTACTCGTACTCGTACCCGAAGTGCTGCTCCGGGCGCGGCAGCGCGGGCGCCGGGGCGGGCGCCGGGGCAGGGGCGGGCTCCTTGCGACTATGTCGTCCCACGATCCTCAGCCCTTGCCGTCTTCGGTATCTCGCAGCAGCTCCCGGAAGGCGGCGGCCACCACCTCGGGGTACTCCATCATCGCCACGTGCCCGGCCTCGGGCAGCGTCAGCAGTCGCGAACCGCGGAAGGACGCGGCCGCCTTGCGCGCCATACGGTACGAGACCAGTTGGTCCCGGCCACCGTAGACGAGCAGGGTCGGGGCGAGCACCCGCTGTGCCTGGCGCCACAGACCGTGCTGCCCGCCCAGGGTGTAGGCGTCGACGATGCCGCGCGAGGAACGGGTCATGGCGTCCCAGAAGTACGGCAGGCCCATCCGCCGCTCCATCTCCGCGACGGCGGCCGCGAACCCCTCGGGACTCACCCGTGCGGGGTCTCCGTAACAGAGGCCCGTCACCCCTCGGGTGCGTTGTTCGGCGCTCATGCCCCGGGTCAGCCGGCTGAAGAGCGCGGCCACGCCGGGCACGGCGAGCAGCGCGGTCGGCACCGCGCTCTTCTGCACGCACAGCTCCGGCAGGGCGGGCGAGACCAGCGTCAGGGTGCGCACGAGGTCGGGCCGGACGGCCGCGACCCGGGTGGAGACGGCGCCGCCGAGGGAGTTCCCGAACAGGTGCACCGGGCCGCGTCCGGCGGCGTCGAGGTGGCGGATGACGGCGCGGGCGAACGCCGTCACGGAGTAGTCCCGGTCGGCGGGCGGCGGGGACCAGCCGAAGCCGGGCAGGTCGACGGCCTCGCCGTCGACGGTGTCCGCCAGCCGCTCCATGAGGGCCGACCAGTTCTGGGAGGAACCGCCGAGTCCGTGGACGAACAGCGCGGGCGGCAGGTCCGTGCGCAGCGGCGGGCGGACCCGGAGGTTGAGCTCCAGCCCGGGCAGCACGACGGTGCGCGCCTGCTCTCCTTCGGCCACCGGGGCGACTCCCACCAGGGAGGACAGCTCGGCGGTGGACCGTACGCCAGGCAGCTCGGTCGAAGACATGCGGGCAATGTTACGAGACGATCACGCCCGACTTCCTGTGTTCGCGGTCACAGATGTGTGGCGATCCGTATAGCGGGGTATCCGCGATCCTCCTAGGCTCATAGGTGAACCAAGGAAGCGAGGGCAGCGGCATGACTGTCGACCCTGCGGAGCCGGACACCTTCCGGAAGCAGTTCCCGGAGGTCGTGGACGCCGAGGCGCCCGAGGCGGACGTGGCGGAACAGCTGGCCGAGTTGCAGCCGGACGAGGACGACCCGGTCACCGGTCGGGAGCGGGGCGAGGCCGCCGACGGCGACGCCGCCGAGCAGGCCCGGGTGGTGCCGCTGGACGAGGACGACTACCGCTGACCAGCACATCCGACCGGTCCGTACCGCGAGAAAACTCGGCTTGAACCCTACAGATTCGGTTACCGAAAAGTACGATGGCGGCGCGGCGCATGGCGCACTGTGTTCTGAGAGAAAGTGGGAGGCGGCGTGACAGCCATCGAGCAGACCGAGGCAGCGCGTCCGCGGGGCACGCGACTGCCGCGCCGAGCCCGACGCAACCAGCTGCTGGGCGCGGCTCAGGAGGTTTTCGTCGCGCAGGGTTACCACGCGGCGGCGATGGACGACATCGCCGAGCGTGCCGGTGTGAGCAAGCCGGTGCTGTACCAGCACTTCCCCGGCAAGCTCGACCTCTACCTGGCGCTGCTGGACCAGCACTGCGAGTCGCTGCTGCTGGCCGTGCGGACCGCGCTCGCGTCGACGACGGACAACAAGCTGCGTGTGGCCGCCACGATGGACGCGTACTTCGCGTACGTGGAGGACGAGGGCGGCGCCTTCCGGCTGGTCTTCGAGTCCGACCTGACGAACGAGCCGGCGGTGCGCGAGCGCGTCGACCGCGTCTCGCTCCAGTGCGCCGAGGCCATCTCCGACGTCATCGCCGAGGACACCGGCCTGTCCAAGGACGAGTCGATGCTGCTGGCCGTGGGCCTGGGCGGCGTCTCGCAGGTCGTGGCGCGCTACTGGCTGTCCAGTGAGAGCCCGGTCGCCCGGGACACGGCGGTCGGCCTGCTGACCTCGCTGGCGTGGCGCGGCATCGCCGGCTTCCCGCTGCACGGCACGGAGGGCGGTCCCGCCGGACCGGCCTGACCGGCCCGCCCCGCCCGACCGGCCGCTGTTCGCTGCGAGCGTGTCCGGTCCGCGCGGTTCGCGTCCCCTCTCCGGGCTAATGTGGACCGCGTACGGCGCGGCTGATCGCGCGAAACGGACCGTCGGAGGGACAAAGCCGTGGAGGTCAAGATCGGCGTGCAGCACGCACCCCGGGAGATCGTGCTGGAGAGCGACCTGAGCGCCGAGGAGCTGGAGCGCATCGTCGCCGCCGCGCTGTCCGGCACGGAGCCGCTGCTGAGCCTCACCGACACCAAGGGCCGCAAGGTCCTGGTGCCGTCCGACCGCCTGTCGTACGTCGACCTGGGCGAGCCGGCCGCGCGCAAGGTCGGTTTCGGCGCGCTCTGAGGGGCGTTCCAGACGCACGGAGAACTGAGCGAAACGGCCCGGTGGTTGATTCCACCGGGCCGTTTCCCTTTCTTCCGCTTCGGGTAGGACGGCAGTGACCCGGTACATCCCGACGTGTGGGAGGGACTTCATGCTGCTGATGGAAGCGCTCGGCTCTGCTCTGCTGGGCCTCGCCCTGTCCGCGACAGCCGCGAGAGTGCTGACGAGGCGGCTGCCCTCCCCGAGAATCGTGCTGGTCAGCGGGGTGCTGGGCGCGCTGTTCGGGGCGTACCTGACGCACACCGCGCTGGGCCCCGGGCACAACACGCTGACGGCGACGTTCGTCGGCGCGGTGCTCGTGTCGGCGGTGGTCCTGTCGCTGCTGCTCCGTCCGGCCTCCGGGCCCCGCAGGCCGTCCCACAGGACTCCGTTTTCGCTCCCGTCGCGGGGCTGACGGCTGATCGCGTACGTACGAAGGCCCCGGCGCGCCGTGATGCGCGCCGGGGCCTTCGTTGCGTACGGGTACCGCGCGGGGTCGGGCTCAGGCCGCGAGGCCCAGGGCCGCCATCCGCTTGGTGTGGGCCTTGGTGATCCGGGTGAACATCTCGCCGACGGCCGCCAGGTCGAAGCCGGCCGCCATCCCGTCGACCCCGCCGACCAGCATGGTGGACAGCGCGTCGCGCTCCGCGACCACGCGCTGCGCCTGGGAGAGGGCTTCGCCCATCAGGCGGCGGGCCCACAGGGCGAGCCGGCCGCCGCAGCGCGGGTCCGCCTCGATCGCGGCGCGGACCTTCTCGACGGCGAAGTTGCCGTGGCCGGTGTCGTCCAGCACGCCGAGGACGAGCGCGCGGGTGTCGGTGTCCAGGTGGCTGGCGACCTCGCGGTAGAAGTCGCTGGCGATCGAGTCGCCGACGTACGCCTTGACCAGGCCCTCCAGCCAGTCCGACGGCGCGGTCTGGCGGTGGAAGTCGTCGACGCCCTTGGCGAAGGGCTCCATGGCGGCGGTGGGCTCGACCTCGATGGCGGCGAGCCGGTCGCGCAGGCGCTCGAAGTGGTGGAACTCGGCGGAGGCCATCGCGGCGAGCTCGGCCTTGTCGTCGAGGGTGGGCGCGAGCTTCGCGTCCTCCGCGAGGCGCTCGAAGGCCGCGAGCTCGCCGTACGCGAGCGCGCCGAGCAGGTCCACGACGGCGGCCCGGTACTGCGGCGAGGCGGAGGCCGTCGCCCAGTCCTGGGCGGAGATGCCCGCGGCTTCGGCGGGGGTGCTGTCGTCGGCGGGCGAGGCGTTTTCAACGGTCGACATGCTCCGCACAATAGCCCGCCGAAAGGCGCGCCAAGTCACCACACCTACTCACTGTCGGGACACCTAAACGCGCCTACCCGGTGAATTCACCCGACACACCTGCGCGAATCCGGGGTACAGTGGTAATGCGCCTGCCGGATACTCGGCGGGCCATCCGAATGAGGATGCCCGGTCGGTGGCCCGATCGGCTCCAACCGACCGCCCTCGGTGTGGTGCGTACGTTCATGCGTACCGCCTCCCACGAGGGGCCCCCTCAGCGGCAGATGCGCCTGAGCGAAGGCTAGTGGTCCCGCGCAGCTTCGTACGTAGCAGTACTGCAAGCACGGCACGGTACGACCCCCCTCGCCGCCTCGCGCCGCGTCTCACAGAAGAGGCAGCACCCTGACTACGTTCCGTGACCTCGGGATCTTTCCCGAGACCGCCGAAGCCCTTGAGGCCGTCGGCATCGTGTCCCCCTTCCCGATCCAGGAGATGACCCTCCCCGTCGCCCTTTCCGGCACGGACGTCATCGGCCAGGCCAAGACCGGAACCGGCAAGACGCTCGGTTTCGGCCTTCCGCTGCTGGAGCGGGTCACCGTCCCCGCGGACGTCGAGGCGGGCCGGGCCAAGCCCGAGCAGCTGACCGACGCCCCGCAGGCCCTCGTGGTGGTTCCGACCCGCGAGCTGTGCACCCAGGTCACCAACGACCTCCTCACCGCGGGCAAGGTCCGCAACGTCCGCGTCCTCGCCATATACGGCGGCCGCGCGTACGAGCCCCAGGTCGAGGCGCTCAAGAAGGGCGTCGACATCATCGTCGGCACCCCGGGCCGCCTGCTGGACCTGGCCGGGCAGAAGAAGCTCGACCTGTCGCACGTCCGGGCGCTCGTCCTGGACGAGGCCGACGAGATGCTCGACCTGGGCTTCCTGCCCGACGTCGAGAAGATCATGGCCTACCTGCCCCCGAAGCGTCAGACCATGCTGTTCTCGGCGACCATGCCGGGCGCGGTCATCGGCCTGGCCCGCCGGTACATGACGCAGCCGACGCACATCCGCGCCGTCTCCGAGGACGGCGAGGGCGCGACCGTCGCCAACATCGCGCAGCACGTCTTCCGCGCGCACAACATGGACAAGCCGGAGCTCGTCTCCCGCATCCTGCAGGCCGAGGGCCGCGGCCTGGCCATGATCTTCTGCCGTACCAAGCGCACGGCGGCCGACATCGCCGAGCAGCTGGAGAAGCGCGGCTTCGCCTCGGGCGCCGTCCACGGCGACCTGGGCCAGGGTGCGCGCGAGCAGGCGCTGCGCGCGTTCCGCAACGGCAAGGTCGACGTGCTGGTGTGCACCGACGTCGCCGCGCGCGGCATCGATGTCGAGGGTGTCACCCACGTCATCAACTACCAGACGCCGGAGGACGAGAAGACCTTCCTGCACCGTGTGGGCCGCACCGGCCGCGCGGGCAACAAGGGCATCGCCGTCACCCTGGTCGACTGGGACGACATCCCGCGCTGGCAGCTGATCAACAAGGCGCTGGAGCTGGACTTCCACGACCCGGTGGAGACGTACTCCACGTCCCCGCACCTGTACGAGCAGCTGAACATCCCGGCCGGCACCAAGGGCATCCTGCCGCGCGCCGAGCGCACGCGGGCCGGCCTGAAGGCCGAGGACCTCGAGGACCTGGGCGAGACCGGCGGCCGCGGTGGCCGTGGCGGCCGCGACCGCGGTCCGGCTGCCGCCGTGGTGACGGAGGAGCGCCCCGCGCGTACCCGTACGCCGCGTCAGCGTCGCCGTACCCGTGGTGGTGCGGAGCTGGGTGCCGAGGGCGCCGCCGCGACTCCCGTGGTCGAGGCTCCGGAGGCTCCGGCCGCCGACGAGCCGCGCAGGCCGCGCCGCCGCCGCACCCGTGTGGGCGCGGTGCCGGCCCAGGCCGTGGAGGCCACGCCGGTCGTCGAGGCCGCTCCGGTCGCCGCCGCCCCCGTGGTCGCGCCGGCCCCGGTCGTCGAGGCTCCGGTCGTCGAGGCGCCGGTCAAGGCGCGCCGCACCCGGACCCGCAAGGTCGTCGAGGCCGCTCCCGAGCCCGACTTCCAGATGGCGCCGCTCGCGGAGCCCGTCAGGGCCCCCCGCCGGCCGGTCCGCAAGGTCGTGACGGCTCCCGAGCCCGACTTCCAGATGGCCCCGCCCGTCGAGCCCGTCAAGGCCCGGCGCACCCGCAAGGTCGCGGCCGCCCCGGTGACCCCGGTCGCCGAGACCGCCGTCGTGGCGGAGGAGGCGCCGGTCAAGCCGAAGCGGACCCGTACCCGCAAGGTCGCCGAGGCCGCTCCGGTGACCCCGGTCGCCGAGGCCGTCGCCGTGGCCGAGGAGGCCCCGGTCAAGCCGAAGCGGACCCGTACCCGCAAGGTCGCCGAGGCCGCTCCGGTCGTCGCCGAGGCCGCCGCGGTGGCCGAGGAGGCTCCCGCCAAGCCGAAGCGCACGCGTACCCGCAAGGCCGCGGCCGCGCCGGAGGCGTAAGCGCCCCCGGTTCCCGTACCGCACCGATGGCCCCGGTCCCCTTTCGAGGGGGCCGGGGCCATCGGCGTACCCGGGCCCGGGCCCCGTCCCGCGCGGCCGTACGGGCCGGTAACCTCGGGCCATGAGCAAGCCGCCGCGCCTCACCCTGCCGTCCGTCGCCCGCGCGTACCGCCTGACCACCGCCCGCGGCGAGTTCGCCGTGCACGAGGCGGGTGAGCCCGCCCGGGGCACCGCCCTGCTGGTCCCCGGGTTCACGGGGAGCAAGGAGGACTTCATCGGCCTCCTGGCGCCGCTGGCCGCCGCCGGGTACCGGGTGGTCGCCGTCGACGGGCGCGGGCAGTACGAGAGCCCCGGCCCGCGCGAGGAGGCCCCGTACGCCCTGGAGGAGCTGGCACAGGACGTCCTCGCGCAGGCCGGGGCGCTGGGAGCGGGCCCGGTGCACCTGGTCGGCCACTCGCTCGGCGGGCTGATCTCGCGCGCCGCCGTGCTGCGCGACCCCGCGCCGTTCGCCTCGCTGACCTTGATGAGCAGCGGTCCGGCCGCGATCTCCGAGGAGCAGCAGGCGCGGACGAAGCTGCTGGTCGCCGCCCTGGAGGCGATGGGGCACGACATGCTGGGGATCTGGGCGGCGATGCGGGCCCATGACCCCGAGGACGCGGTCGCGGACTCCCCCGAGCTGGCGGGGTTCCTGCGCGAGCGGTGGCTGGCCACGGTGCCCGAGCAGCTGATCGTCACGGGCCGGGTGCTGATCTCCGAGCCCGACCGGGTGGACGAGCTGAGTCGGGTCGGGCTGCCGAAGCTGGTCCTGTCCGGTGAGGTCGACTACGCCTGGCCGGTCCCGCTGCTGGACGAGATGGCGCGAAGGCTGGGAGCGGAGCGGGTGGTCGTACCCGGCACGGAGCACTCGCCGAACGCCGAGTCGCCACAGGTCACGGCGGGCGCACTGGCCGCGTTCTGGGGCTCCGACACCCGCTAGTACTTAGCCAGCCAAAAAATTTCCTTAGCGTAGGGAATGATTGCGGCTTACCCTTCGTTAACCCTGTGCAAGGAGAACACCGACGAAGGGAGAAGCCCGTGCGCTTCGAGATTCTGCGCCTGGACGACGTCGACGGAACCGCCGTGGACAGCACCGTCGTGGACGCGGCCTCCGTCAACCGGATCGTGCAGCAGGCCGCAGCCGTCGGCCAGCGCATTTTGATCCGACCGGCCGAGAGCGCGTCCAACTGACGCCGCGCGCATACGTTCACGCCCCCGCACCGATCCCGGTGCGGGGGCGTTCGCATGTGCGGACCCTCAAGACCCGCGCACCACTTGGAGCACACCGTTGATGATCTGCTGCACGGCGATCGCGGAGAGCATCATTCCGGCGAGCCGCGTCACGAGGACGACGCCGCCGTCCTTGATGACCCGGATGATCACCAGCGAATAGCGCATGGTGACCCACAGCACGACGTGCATGGCGACGATGGCGGACCAGACGGAGACCTGACCGGCGACCCCGTCGGCCTTCTGCACCGCGAGGATGACGGACACGATCGCACCGGGGCCGGCCAGCAGCGGCATGCCGAGCGGGACGAGGGCCACGTTCACGTCCTTGGTCTGCTTCGGCTCATCGGTCTTGCCGGTGAGCAGGTCCAGCGCGATGAGCAGGAGCAGCAGACCACCGGCGATCATCAGCGCCGGAACGGAGACGTGCAGGTAGTCCAGGATCTGCTGGCCGCAGAGACCGAAGACCGCGATGACGCCGAAGGCCACGCAGACGGCCTGCCAGGCCATCCGGCGCTGCACCTTGGCGGGGCGCCCGGAGGTCAGGGCGAGGAAGATCGGCGTGATCCCCGGGGGGTCCATAATCACGAAAAGCGTGAGAAAGAGGGATCCGAAGACGGCGAAATCAAACACAGTGATGCCTTGCAGGTGAGGGGTGTCGCGAAATGGGGATATCGCGCAGAAGAGAAGAAGTGCGGGAGGGGTGAGCGGCAGGCCGAAAGGCCGCGGGTCAGCGCTCGCGTCCGCCGGCGCCGGGCACCGGGAAGGCCCCGGTCGCGCGACGCGTGATCTCGCCGTAGATCTCGGGGTCGGTCGTGTACTCCCCGAGGCGGCAGGTCTTGCGACTGCCGTGGTAGTCGCTGGACCCGGTGGTCAACAGTCCGAGGTCCGCGGCCAGGCCCCGGAGCCGGGCGCGGGTGTCCGCGTCGTGGTCCATGTGGTCCACCTCGATGCCGTCCAGACCCGCCGCCGCCAGCTCGGCTATCGCGGCCTCGGGCACGCATTCGCCGCGCTTGACGGCGAGGGGGTGCGCGAAGACGGTGACCCCGCCGGCCGCCTTGACCAGGCGGATGGCGTCGAAGGGGTCGAGCTCGTGCTTCTCGGCGTACGCGCGGCCGCCGTCGGCGAGCCACTCGGGCGTGAAGGCGTCCGACACGGTGGGCACGACGCCCAGCTCGACGAGGGCGGTGGCGATGTGCGGCCGCCCGACCGAGCCCGCACCGGCGATCCGGGCCACCTGCTCCCAGGTGACGTCCACGCCGAGGTCCCGGAGCTTGCCGACCATGGTCTGCGCACGGGGGGTCCGGTCGTCCCGGACGAGCTCCCGCTCGCGGGCGAGCTCCGGCTCCTCGGGGTCGAAGAGGTACGCCAGCATGTGCATCCCGACCCCGTCGAGGCGGCAGGACAGCTCGGCCCCGGTGACCAGGGTCAGCCCGGCCGGCACCGCGGCGATGGCCTCGGCGTACCCGCCGACGGTGTCGTGGTCGGTCAGCGCGACCACGTCCAGCCCGGCGGCCGCGGCATTGCGCACCAGCTCGGCGGGGGTGTCCGTACCGTCGGAGGCCGTGGAGTGGGCGTGCAGGTCGATGCGCACAGCCGAGCTCCATGGGTCGTACGGACGGGGGGTCACTCCAGGATAACCGGGCCCCGAGCAGCACAAGGCCGTCTACGTCGGCTTGAGGATGCGCGGGCTGAGGGCCCCGCAAGGAAGGAGCTCGACCTCGGCTCCCGCGTCGCGGAGGTCGGTGAGGACGAGCTCGTCGTACATGAGGAGGCCGGTCTGCTCCGGCCAGACGATCGCCCAGAGCCACAGGCCCCGGGCCTCGCCGGCGAAGACGGCCCGGTCGTCGGGGGCCCCGTTCAAGTGCCACAGGGGGGTCGGGCGGCCCGCCGCCACGACCTTGGCGTGGGGCGGCGCCGATACGTTGATGTGCGCGCCGGGGTCGGGCCCGTCGATGCCCGCGTACCGGGCGCCGAGGCCTACTCCGAGCTCCTCCGCGACCAGTACCAGCTCGCCGATGCCGCCCAGCGGACCGGGCCCCGAGCAGGCCACGGCCGTCGCCCGGCCCCCGCTGCGGTCGTCGCCGGCGGAGGCGATCCCCGTGAACAGCCACCCCACCGGCAGCGGCCAGGGCATCCACACCGGCACCTGTGCCCGGTGCACCACGACGCTCAGGGCCTCCACGCTGGGCGGGATGACGGGTTGCAGGGGGTGGACAGTGCCGTGCACGTCGCACTGCCAGGAGTCGGAGAAGAGTCCGGGCGCCCTGACCCGGCCACCGCACTTCGGGCAAGTTGGTTCACCCCTCATAAGAAGCCACGCTCCTCTCCGCCCGCCCGCCCGTCAAGGCTGGCTCACCCATCCGGGCAGCCGGTCGGGTCAGTCGAGTGCGACCGCGCTGCGCAGTGGGTCCCGCAGATCGGTGCCGCGGGCCAGCCAGCGTTCCTGGAGGGCCGCCGCGCCGTGGACGCGCTTCCAGGCGGCCTCGTTGGCGGTCATCGGAAGAAGGGGAAGGAAGCGAACCGGGTCCATGGGCTCGTCCAGTTCCAGGTCCTCCACCAGGCCCCCCGGTTCGGCCACGAGGACGGAGCTGAAGGCGGCCCCGTCCCACAGCGGTTCGCCGACGTCGAGCGAGGCGCCGGGGGCCACGATCAGGCCCTCGACCTGGGGGGAAGCGGCCAGCACGGCGAGCGGCCGGAGCAGCTTGTCGGTGGGCGCGATGCCTCCTCGTACGGTCAGCACCAGCTCGGCGCGCGGCCCGCGGACGGGGTCGGCGACGACGTCGGTCGGATCGGTCATGGGGTGCGCGGACATCCCGAGGGTCGCGTACCGCACGAGGTCGCCCTCGGCGAAGCGGAGTACCTCGATGCGGTCGGTGCCCAGGAAGGTGACGGCGGCGCGGGCGTCGGGTTCGCCGAACGCGGTGCGCAGCCAGGCCTCGACGAGGGCCAGAATTTCTGCCATGGAGCGAGCATAGAACTCGTATCAGCCGGGTAAAGGGCGGGTCTTGACCATCCGTCGGCTGATAGTGTTGAAAGCTGGTTCAGGCCGCACACAGAAGCATGTTCGAGGCTCTGGACGACAGGACGTCCCTCACGGGGGACCGGCCGGAGGAGGTGGGGCTGCGATGGATCGAAGTCGATCGTGCAGTACCAATCGCTCTTCCGCTCCCATGACGGGCGCTTCCCGCCCCCTGTGATCTTTTGATCAGTAGAAGAGCGACGGCAGAACGTTCTTGTCCTCCCGTCCTGTTCCTTCCGCCTTTGCCCGGGCCTGCCCGGCCGCGCCCCGCGGAAGGCCTCCCACCCGTACGGTCCGCAGCCGTGCGTGCGAAGGAGCCTGCGATGTCGATGCTGCCCTACCTGCGTGCGGCCGTCCGCCCGTCGCTGCGCAAGTCCACTCCCGTACAGCCCGGCTATGACGCCACCCGCGACCCGTCGGCGAGCAGCGCCGTGGTCGACTGCGCCGTGTACCGCGACGGCCGGCGCGTGCAGGGGCCGGTCTGTCTGACGCCCCGTGAGGCGATCCGCCGGGTGCGCGAGGACGGCGGTTTCGCGTGGATCGGCCTGCACGAGCCGACCGAGGCCGAGTTCGCCGGGATCGCCGCGACCTTCGGGCTGCACCCGCTGGCCGTGGAGGACGCGGTCCACGCGCACCAGCGGCCGAAGCTGGAGCGGTACGACGACACCCTCTTCACCGTCTTCAAGACGATCCACTACGTGGACCACGCCGAACTGACCTCCACCAGCGAGGTGGTGGAGACCGGCGAAGTGATGTGCTTCACCGGCCCCGACTTCGTCATCACCGTCCGGCACGGCGGCCAGGGCTCCCTCAAGGGCCTGCGCCACCGCCTCCAGGACGACCCGGACCTCCTCTCCAAGGGCCCCTCGTCGGTCCTGCACTCGATCGCCGACCACGTCGTGGACGGGTACATCGCGGTCGCGGCGGCCGTACAAGACGACATCGACGAGGTGGAGAGCGCTGTCTTCGCCGCCCCCGCCAAGGGCAGCACGCGCGGCGGTGACGCGGGCCGGATCTACCAGCTCAAGCGCGAGGTGCTGGAGTTCAAGCGGGCCGTCGCCCCCCTGCTGCGCCCCATGGAACTGCTCAGCGAGCGCCCCATGCGGCTGGTCGACCCGGACATCCAGAAGTACTTCCGGGACGTCGCCGACCACCTGGCCCGGGTCCACGAGCAGGTCGTCGGCTTCGACGAGCTGCTGAACTCGATCCTCCAGGCCAATCTCGCGCAGGCGACGGTCGCCCAGAACGAGGACATGCGCAAGATCACCTCGTGGGCGGCGATCATCGCCGTGCCGACGATGATCTGCGGGGTGTACGGGATGAACTTCGAGCACATGCCCGAGCTCCACTGGAGGTACGGCTACCCGATGGTGATGGCCGCCATCGTCGGCACCTGCTTCACCATCCACCGCGCGCTACGGCGGCACGGCTGGCTGTAGGGCCCCGGCGGCGCTGCCGCTCGCCTCCCCTACTCTGTGCGCATGACTCTCAGCACGCTCGACCTGGCCCTCGTCGAGGAGGCCACCAAGAAGTCCGGCCTGATCTGGGTCCGCGGCACCGGGGCGGACCGCGCCCTGTGGCACGCCTGGGTGGACGGCGCGGCCCACGTGCTGGGCGACGGGCCCGGCGAGCAGCCCTTCCCTGGACTGGCGGACGGGGCGGCGGCCGAGGTGACCGTGCGGAGCAAGGACAAGGGCGGCCGGCTGGTCGCCTGGACGGCGACCGTACGAGAGCTCCCGCCCCGCGGCGAGGAGTGGGCGGCGGCGGTCGCCGAGCTCAAGGGCAAGCGGCTGAACGCGCCCGACTCGGAGGACATGACCGAGCGTTGGGCGCGCGAGTGCCGGCTGCTCCGCCTGGAGCCGCAGGCACTCGGCACCCTCCCGGGCGGCTCCCTGGCCGCGCCCCCACTCGCCTCCCCGGCGATCACCCGCCGGCCGATGCCGGCACACCTGCCGAAGCTGCTGCTGAAGCGCAAGAAGTCCACCCGCGGCTGAGACGCCGCCAGGAGCCGAAGCCAGGCGTCTGGGTGGGTCGTCCCCCCAGGCCCACCCTGGCCAGTGCCCCCGACCCAGCCGGAGCCACGCGTGTGGCCTGTCGTCCTCCCAAGCCCCACCCGGGCCAGTGCCCAGCGGCCCCGCCGGGGTCGGGTGTGCGTCGGGGCGTCCCCGCAGGGCGTCGAACGCAACCACCCTCGGCCCTCCGACCCCTGGAAACGTTCGACGCCCG
>NZ_JBHWJY010000114.1:0-22823 GCF_042731135.1 Streptomyces sp. NPDC059874 | reverse complement strand
GTCGAGAGCGCACGCACGTGACCCTGACACTGCCGCCACCGACCAAGGCCGCCCCCGCGCCGGCCGCCCACCCCGACGAGGACCTCCAGGCCCTCGCCCGCCGCCACGGACTCACCGTCAGCGGCGCCCGGCCGCCCCTCCCCGCCTACGTCCGCGAGCTCTGGGCCCGCCGGGGCGGAACTAGCAGCCGAGCAGGCGGCTGCCGAGGTAGGTCTGGATCTGGTCCAGGGAGACGCGCTCCTGCTTCATGGTGTCGCGCTCGCGCACGGTCACCGCGTTGTCGTCCAGGGTGTCGAAGTCGACGGTGACGCAGAACGGCGTACCGATCTCGTCCTGGCGACGGTAGCGGCGGCCGATGGCGCCCGCGTCGTCGAACTCGATGTTCCAGTTCTTGCGCAGGTCGGCGGCGAGGCCCTTGGCCTTCGGCGACAGCTGCGCGTTGCGGGACAGCGGCAGGACGGCGACCTTGATCGGAGCCAGGCGCGGGTCGAAGCGCATCACGGTGCGCTTCTCCATGACGCCCTTGGCGTTCGGGGCCTCGTCCTCGTTGTACGCGTCGAGCATGAAGGCGAGCATGGCGCGGTTGACACCGGCCGCCGGCTCGATGACGTACGGGGTGTAGCGCTCACCGCTCTCCTGGTCGAGGTAGGAGAGGTTCTGGCCGGAGGCCGCGGAGTGGGCCTTGAGGTCGAAGTCGGTGCGGTTGGCCACGCCTTCGAGCTCGGAGAACTCGCTGCCACCGAAGTTGAAGCGGTACTCGATGTCGGCGGTGCGCTTCGAGTAGTGGGACAGCTTCTCCTTCGGGTGCTCGTACCAGCGGATGTTCTCCTCGCGGATGCCGAGGTCGCGGTACCAGTTCCACCGCTCCTGCATCCAGTACTCCTGCCACTGCTCGTCCTCGCCCGGCTTGACGAAGAACTCCATCTCCATCTGCTCGAACTCGCGCGTGCGGAAGATGAAGTTGCCGGGGGTGATCTCGTTGCGGAAGGACTTGCCCATCTGCGCGATGCCGAACGGGGGCTTCTTGCGCGAGGTGGTCTGCACGACGGCGAAGTTGGTGAAGATGCCCTGGGCGGTCTCGGGGCGCAGGTACGCCTTCGAGCCGGTGTCCTGGGTCGGGCCGAGGTGGGTCTCCAGCATGCCGGAGAACTGCTTGGGCTCGGTGAACTGGCCCTTCACACCGCAGTGCGGACAGTTGATGTCGGCCAGGCCGTTCTCGGGCAGCCGGCCGTGCTTGGCCTCGTACGCCTCTTCCAGGTGGTCGGCGCGGTGCCGCTTGTGGCAGGCGGTGCACTCGGTCAGCGGGTCCGAGAAGGTGGCGACGTGGCCGGAGGCGACCCATACCTCGGGGGCCAGGATCACGGACGAGTCGATACCGACGATGTCCTCACGCCCGGTGACCATCGCCTTCCACCACTGGCGCTTGATGTTCTCCTTGAGCTCGACACCGAGCGGGCCGTAGTCCCAGGCGGCCTTGGAGCCGCCGTAGATCTCACTGCACGGGAAAACGAAGCCACGGCGCTTGCTCAGGCTGACGATGGTGTCGATCTTGTCGGCGGCCACGGTGCTCTCTTCATTACGAGGACGAACGGCGAAGTCTTTAGGTTACCGGCGCCCGCACCTCCCCTTTCAAATCGGGACCCCCCTTCCGCGACCCCTCCGCGGGCCCCCCACCAGGGTTTTTGACAATCGTTTCCATCTTTGATGAAAATGGATGTCATGAACGTACGACGCCTCATACCCTCCGCCGCCCTCGCCGCCGCCGTCGCCCTCGGCGCCACGGCCCTCACCGCCTGCTCCGGTGCCGGTGGCGACAAGGACGGCAAGCTCGACGTGATGGCGTCGTTCTATCCGATGCAGTTCCTCGCCGAGCAGATCGGCAAGGACCACGTGAAGGTCAACGCCCTGACCAAGCCGGGCGTCGAACCGCACGACCTGGAGATCACGCCGAAGCAGACCGCGCAGCTCGGCGAGGCCGACGTGATCCTCTACCTCAAGACCCTGCAGCCGGCCGTTGACAAGGCCGTGGCCCAGTCCGGCGTGAAGAACGTCGTCGACGCCGGCACCCTCACCAAGCTGGAGGCCCACGGCGCCTCCGGCCACGACCACGGCCACGAGGGCGAGGGCGAGGCGGGCCACGACCACGGCCACGAGAGCGAGGCCGGCGAGGACCCGCACATCTGGCTCGACCCCGCCAAGTACGCCGAGGTCGCCCAGGGCGTCGGCAAGGCCCTGGAGAAGGCCGACCCCGACCACGCGGCGGACTACAAGAAGAACACCGACGAGCTGGTCGGCAAGCTGACCGCGCTGGACACCGAGTTCAAGGACGGCCTGAAGAACACGGCCTCCAAGACCTTCATCACCACCCACTCCGCCTTCGGCTACCTCGCCGAGCGCTACGGCCTGGACCAGGAGGGCATCGCCGGCGTCGACCCCGAGGCCGAGCCCAGCCCGGCCCGGATCAAGGAGATCCAGGAGATCGCGAAGAAGGACAATGTCTCCACGGTGTTCTTCGAGACCCTGGCCAGTGACAAGACGGCCAAGACCCTCGCGACCGACACCGGCCTGAAGACCGACGTCCTCGACCCGCTCGAGGGAATCACCGACAAGTCCCAGGGCGCTGACTACTTCGAGGTCATGCGGTCGAACCTGAAGAACCTCCAGAAGGCGCTCGGAGCCAAGTAATGACAGCAGCAGCAACGGAGGCGCGAGCCATGCAGTCCACGCCGCGACCGGCTGACGACCAGCCCGTCATATCCCTGCGCGGGGCCACTGCCTCGCTCGGCTCGCGCCCCGTGCTGCGCGGGATCGACCTCACCGTCCGCCGCGGTGAGGTCGTCGCCCTGCTCGGCGCCAACGGCTCCGGCAAGTCCACGGCCGTCCGCGCCGTGGTCGGCCAGGTACCGCTGACCGACGGCGACCTCTCCCTCTTCGGTACGGAGTTCAAGCGCTTCCGCGACTGGTCGCGCATCGGGTACGTCCCGCAGCGCACCACCGCCGCCAGCGGAGTCCCGGCCACCGTACGAGAGGTCGTCTCCTCCGGACGCCTCGCCCGCTCCCGCTTCGGCGCCCTGCGCAAGGCCGACAAGGCCGCCGTCGAGCGGGCCCTGGCCCTGGTCGACATGGACGCGCACGCCGACGCCTCGGTCAACGCCCTCTCCGGCGGCCAGCACCAGCGCGTCCTCATAGCCCGGGCCCTCGCCGTCGAGCCCGAACTCCTGATCATGGACGAGCCGATGGCCGGCGTGGACCTCGCCAACCAGGAGGTCCTCGCGAACGCCGTGCGCGAGCAGGTCGCCGTCGGGACCACCGTCCTCCTCGTCCTGCACGAACTGGGCCCGCTGGAGCCCCTGATCGACCGCGCCGTCGTCCTGCGCGACGGCTGCGTCGTCCACGACGGCCCGCCCCCCGAGGCCGTGGGACAGCACGCGCTGCCCGGCCACGACCACGTACACCCCCACGCGGCGCACGACGCCGAGCCCCTGCGGACGGGACTGCTGAGCTGATGGACCTCCTGACCTACGCCTTCATGCAGCGGGCCCTGATCGCCGCCGCACTGGTCGGCATCACGGCGCCCGCCATCGGCACGTACCTCGTCCAGCGCCGTCAGGCCGTCATGGGCGACGGTCTCGGCCATGTCGCCATGACCGGTGTCGCCCTCGGTTTCGTCCTCAACACCAGCCCGGTGTGGATGGCCACGCTGGTCGCCGTCGTCGGCGCCGTCGGGATGGAGCTGATCCGCTCCCGCGGCAAGACCAGCGGAGACGTCGCGCTCGCCATGCTCTTCTACGGCGGCCTGGCCGGCGGCGTGATGATCATCAGCGCGGGGGGCGGCTCGACGGCCAGGCTCCTCAGCGCCATGTTCGGCTCGATCACCAACGTCGCCTCCGAGGACGTCGTCGCGATGGCGCTCCTCGCCGCCTTCGTGCTCGCCGTCACCATCGGCCTGCGCAGGCAGCTCTTCGCCGTCTGCCAGGACGAGGAGTTCGCCCGGGTCACCGGCCTGCCCGTCCGCGCCCTGAACCTGCTGATCGCGGTCACCGCCGCGGTCACCGTCACCGTCGCCATGCGCATCGTCGGCCTGCTGTTGGTCAGCGCCATGATGGTGATCCCGGTCGCGGCCGCCCAGCGGCTCACCCGCGGTTTCGCCGCCACCGTGGGTCTGGCCATCGCCATCAGCCTCACCGTCTCCGTGTCCGGCACGGCGGCCACGTACTACATCGACGTACCCTCGGGCGCCACGATCGTGCTGCTCGCGATCGGCGTCTTCATGGTGCTGACGGCCCTCTCCACCCCACTGGCCCGACGCCGGGCGAAAGCGGCCCGCGCCGCCGAAGAGGTGTGTACGCGGGACGACGTGAAGGTCTAGGGCGCACGGCCGCCTGGCACAATGGCCGCAGGCCTATACGAGGAGGAACCGGTGGCGACTGCGCCTGGCGAGATGAACGCGCCAGTACGAGGGCGATCCACTCGGCAGCGGGCCGCCGTGGCGGCCGCGCTGGACGAGGTGGACGAGTTCCGCAGCGCTCAGGAACTCCACGACATGCTCAAGCACCGTGGCGATTCCGTGGGCCTGACCACCGTGTACCGCACCCTCCAGTCGCTCGCGGACGCCGGCGAGGTCGACGTCCTGCGCACCAGCGACGGCGAGTCCGTGTACCGCCGCTGCTCCACCGGGGACCACCACCACCACCTGGTCTGCCGCAAGTGCGGCAAGGCGGTCGAGGTGGAGGGCCCGGCGGTGGAGAAGTGGGCGGAGTCCATCGCGGCCGAGCACGGCTACGTGAACGTGGCCCACACGGTGGAGATCTTCGGCACCTGCGCCGATTGCGCGGCCGCCGCCGCCGTCTAGATCCGCCGCAGGTTCGCGTCCAGCAGCGCCCGCAGGCCGTCGACATCCGCCGGGGGCCGGAGGCCGCGCTTGGGCAGGACCGTCATGGCCACCGCCCCCTTGTCGTCGCTGAACATGACGAACGCGCCGTCCGTCTCCGCGTACGTGGGCTGCGCGGCCCAGCTGATCCGCGCCTCGGTGGTGGCCGTCTTCACCACGACCCCGGAGCCGTCGACGGCCGTGCGGCACTCGCCCGCCTTCTCCAGCAGCCCCCGGAAGGCCCGGGCCTGGATCCGGGGGCCGAACAGCGGGAATCCGCACAGCACCACGGCGGCGGCGAGGAAGCCGGCCCCCCTGGCCGCGGACTCGTCCCTCGCGATCGCCGACACACCGATGAGCAACGAGAGCAGCCCGATCACGGGGAACATCCACCGCCTGCGGCGCCCGGCGGCCGTCCGTGAGTCCCGCAGGCGCACCGCCTCCGCGAGGTCCGTCGTGGTGATCCGGTAGGCCAGTTCGACCGTCTCCGCGACGGGTCGCGTCGCGTCGTCACTATCCATGTTCATGACAGGCGACCCTACCGGCCCGCTAGAGCCGCTTCAGGTTCCGTTCCAGGACCGCCCGCACCCGGTCGACGTCGGACGGAACCAGGGCCCCCCGCTTCGGCAGCCAGCCCAGGTCGCCTTTGCGGTGGACGAAGACGAAGAGGTTCCGCGTCTCGGTCCAGCCCGCGTACCGCTGCCATGCGGAGGTGGCCGCCGTCCCGTCGGGCCGGTGGTTCCGCGTACCCGCCTCGGTGACCACGCACCTGTACTCGGGGTGCTCCGCGGCCCAGCGGTACATCCGGCGCGCCGACCGCCACAGTTCCAGGCAGAGGCAGACGGCACCCAGGACCAGCCCCACCCCACCCGCGAAGGCCAGCCCGGCCGGTTCCGTCCCCCGGCCGTGCTGGACCACGATCAGCGCGAGCGGCACCGAGGGGATCACCACGAGCCACAGCAGCAGCTGCTTGCGGCCGCCCGGCGCCCTCAGGGCGCGCCACCGCAGCACTTCCCACACGTCACGGCGGGACGCGCCGTAGTACAACTCCACCGCCCGATCGGTCATGTCCACGGTGACGGAGCCTAGCGGAGGGTTCAGCTCGCGGAGCCCTCCGGCTGGTTGGGGACGGCGCCGCCGAAGCGGCGGTCGCGCTGCGCGTACTCCAGGCAGGCCGCCCAGAGGTTGCGGCGGTCGAAGTCGGGCCACAGCACGTCCTGGAAGACCATCTCGGCGTACGCGCTCTGCCAGATCAGGTAGTTGGAGGTGCGCTGCTCGCCGCTGGGGCGCAGGAACAGGTCCACGTCCGGCATGTCCGGGTAGTAGATGTACTTCGCGAAGGTCTTCTCGTTCACCTTCGACGGGTCCAGCTTCCCGGCCGCGACATCGCGGGCGATGGCCTGCGCCGCGTCCGCGATCTCCGCGCGGCCGCCGTAGTTCACGCAGAAGTACAGGGTCATCGCGTCGTTGTCGACGGTCTGCTCCTGTGCGATCTGGAGTTCCTGGACGACCGACTTCCACATCTTCGGCATGCGGCCGACCCAGCGGATGCGGATGCCCAGCTCGTTCATCTCGTCGCGGCGGCGCCGGATGACGTCGCGGTTGAAGTTCATCAGGAAGCGGACCTCGTCGGGCGAGCGCTTCCAGTTCTCCGTCGAGAAGGCGTACAGGGAGAGGTTCTTGACGCCCATCTCCAGGCAGCCCTTGAGCACGTCGAGCACGACGCCCTCGCCGACCTTGTGCCCTTCGGTGCGCGGCAGGCCGCGCTCCTTGGCCCAGCGGCCGTTGCCGTCCATGACGATGGCCACGTGGTTCGGGATCAGCTCGCCGGGGATCTTCGGCGGGACCGCACCGGACGGGTGCGGCTCGGGAACCTTGTACTCGCGGCGAGAGCGTCCCAGAATCCCGCGTCGTGCCATGTGCCCAGCTCCTATTTCTCGACGTATCGCAGGGAGCGTAGCCCGCGCTCCAGATGCCAGTGCAAATAGGCCGAGACCAGCCCGCTGCCCTCCCGCACGTGACGCGCCTCGCACGCGTCGGCATACCCCCAGTCGCCCGTCAGCAGGGCGCTGAGCAAGGCGATGGCCTCCGACGAGGGTACGACGCTACCGGGCACGCGGCAGTCCCCGCATATGATCCCGCCCGCGGCGACGGAGAAGTGCCGGTTGGGGCCGTGGATCCCGCACTTCGCGCAGTCCTGGAAGCTGGGCGCGTAGCCGTTGACGGCGAGGGAGCGCAGCAGGAAGGCGTCGAGGATGAGGTGTGGTTCGTGTTCGCCGCGGGAGAGGGTGCGCAGGGCGCCGACGAGCAGCAGGTACTGCTGTACGGCCGGCTCGCCCTCGTTCTCGGTGAACCGCTCGGCGGTCTCCAGCATCGCGGTGCCGGCGGTGTAGCGGGCGTAGTCGGTGACGATGCCGTTGCCGTACGGGGCGATGATCTCGGTCTGCGTGCAGAGCGGGAGGCTGCGGCCGATCAGCTCGCTGCCGCGGGCGAAGAACTGCACGTCGGCATGGGAGAAAGGTTCCAGCCGGGCGCCGAACTTGGATTTCGTACGCCGTACGCCGCGCGCGACGGCCCGTACCCGGCCGTGGCCCCGGGTGAGCAGCGTGATGATGCGGTCCGCCTCACCCAGCTTCTGGGTGCGCAGCACGATGCCGTCGTCGCGGAACAGACTCATGCGCCCATTGTCACCTGTACGGGCACAGCGATGGCCCCTCGTCCGGATGGGCGTCCGGACGAGGGGCCAGCACCCCTTGGGAGGATCAGGAGGCGGGCGTCTCCGCGGCGTCCGCCTTCGCGACGTCCACCTTCTCGGAGTCGGCTGCCTTGTCGGCGACGGTCGCCTTCTCGGCGTCGTCCGCCTTCGCGACGTCGTCCGCCTTCGCGACGTCGTCCGCCTTCGCGACGTCGTCCGCCTTCTCGGCGCCGGCCGGGGCCGCCACCGGCTGGGCCGGGAGCTCGATCTGCGGGGCGCCGTGGGCGTCGTCCTTGCCGAGACCGTTGAAGATCAGGTTGAGGACGATGGCCGCCGTGGCACCCAGGGTGACACCGCTGTTGAGGAGCGAGGAGAGGTCCGGGTCCATGTGCTCCTTGAAGAGCACCGGGACGGTCGCGGGGAGCAGGGCGAAGGCGAGGGAGACGCCGACGATCAGCGCGTTCTTCTCCTCCTTGAGGTCCACCTTGGCCAGGGTCTGGATACCGGCCAGGGCGACCATGGCGAACATGACGGTCGCGGCGCCGCCGAGGACCCCGTGCGGGACGGCGGCGACGATCGCGGCGGCCTTGGGCAGCAGACCCAGGATGATCATGAAGACACCGGCTGCGACGACCACGAACCGGCTCTTGACCTTCGTCATCCGCACCAGGCCGACGTTCTCGGCGAAGGCGACGTACGGGAAGGAGTTGAGGACACCACCGAGGGCGGTCGCGGCGCCGTCGGCACGCAGGGCGCGGGCCACGGTCTCGCTGTCGACCTCCTTGCCGACGATGTCACCGACGGCGTAGGTGTCACCGGTCGTCTCGACCATGGTGATCAGCATGACGATGAGCATCAGGACGATCGGGAACCACTCGAACTTCGGCATGCCGAAGTTGAAGGGGGTCGTGACGCCGATCCAGTCCGACTTGCTCACGTCGCCGAACTTGGCGTCCCCGAGGGCGAAGGCGACGGCGGTGCCGACAACGAGGCCGAGGAGGATGGAGATGCTGGAGAGGAACGGTCGGCCGATCTTCATCAGGATGAGGATGAAGAGCATGGTGCCGCCGGCGTAGGCGAAGTTCTTCGGGTCACCGAAGTCGGGGGTGCCGAGGCCGCCCGCCGCGTCGTTCAGGCCGACCGGGATCAGGACGATGCCCAGAACGGTGATCACCGTGCCGGTGACGACCGGCGGGAAGAGTCGCATGACGGTCCGGAACGCCTTGGCCGGCAGCCAAGCGAACGCGAAGGTCGCGATACCGGCGGTGATGACCGCGCCGTAGATGACGAGCAGGGCTGCGGTTCCACCCCCCGCGCCGAGGCCGATGGCGATCATCGGGGAGACGGCCGTGAAGGTCACGCCCTGGATCAGCGGCAGTCGCGCGCCGATCCGGCCGATGCCGAAGGCCTGGATGATCGAGGCGATACCGCAGGTGAAAAGGTCCGCGTTGATCAGATAGACGAGCTGTTCAGGGCTCAGCTTCAGCGCGTTGCCGACGATGATCGGGACGATCACCGCACCGGCGTAGAAGGCGAGTACGTGCTGGAAGCCGTACAGCGCGAGCTTGGGGAGGGGGAGCACCTCGTCGACCGGGTGCGTGCTCCGCTCTCCATCGGTGGAAAGCCGGGCGGCGACACGTGCCATCTCTGCCTTGCCCTTCAAAAGGTAGGTAACTGAGAGGAGATCTGGTTATCCCTGGCCGGAGTGGGTCGCTAACCCGTTGATCCGCCAGGGTTGTCAGTACGTTCACGCCGAGTCGCGCTGTGTTAACGGCGCCGTCTTGTCGTGTGACCGGAATTGAACGCCTGTGTGGGGCCTCACAGATATCGTCGACTGCTACAAATTGTTGACGATCAGAGGTTGCAGCTCTGTATGTTCCTACAGTGGTGCGGGCCCGATGACAGGCGTATGCGCAGCGGCGCTCGGAGCATCGCATTCCTCCTGCACGGCAGCGAAGCGCACCTGCCCTGACGTGCGCGTACGAGGTTCGCAGCCGTTCGGCGACGCAAACTCGAAGCCACCGCTCCGGCCGTCCAACTGGTGGACTCCCCATGTGTGGAGGAGTCGCGTCCGGCGTTCACACGGCGTTCACGAGACCCAAAATCGGCCCTGTGAGGCCGGATCGTTACTTCCCACGGGCCGGATTCGGACGGATCGAGTCCGCTCTCCGGGCCGTGGACACCTGCGTCCACGCCGTTAGCCGCTTACCGGATCGATCCGCCCGGTGGGCAACGCGGTGGAGGGACACGTAAAGGCATGCCTCGGACACGGCCTCGTGCGGAACGATGCCGCCCGCGAGCGGCCGCCGACTCGCCGAGCCGCTGCCGCACTGTCGGTACGTGGAGATCCAGGACGCCATCGAGCAGACGCCCCGGTAGGCCCCGTCAGGGCGCCCGGACCGCCGACAGCAGTCGGCCCACCTCGTCCACGTCGATGCGCAGCGCCGCGCCGACGGTGGAGAGCACCTCGCGCTCGGCCGGGGTGTACGGGCCGTCCGCCAGCGCGATCCGGGCGCCCTGGAGCAGGATCGACTCCCGGCCCGGTCCCGCCAGGTGCGGCGCCAGCGGCTCCAGGGCCTCGTGGAGCTCGATGGACAGCGCGGCCCCGCAGCACTCTGGGACGTCGTACAGCCCGAGCCGGCCCTCGTCCGCGGTCAGCGCCGCCACGAGGGCCTCCAGCTGTTCCTCGGTGCACTCGGGGAACCCGGCGGCGCGTACGGCGCCCACCGCGGCCTCCAGCGCCCCGCGGGAGGCGGTCCCGCCCGCCGCGAGCACGGCGAGGCTCACGGTGTGCACGGCGTCGCGCAGCATCGCCGTGAAGCGGGTGGTGGTGAGGTGGTCGAGGACCTCGGTGTCGAAGCGGTCGCGGCAGCCCTGGCACTCGACGACGGGCCCCGCCTGCCCGCGCGGCAGCAGCGGCACCCCGAGGACGGTGAACCGGCGGCGCCCGGTGCGCTTGCGGTAGTTGCGGTCGCCACCGCAGGAGGGGCAGAAGAACTCCCCGTCGCCCACAGTGCTCCAGGTGGTACGGATGCCCCAGACCGTCAGCTTCCGGCCGTCCCCACCCCGAACTGGCAGCACGTCGCACCTCCGTAGCTCCCCCGCAGTCCTTCGGACGCGGGGGGACCCCATCCGGCAACATCGCCGGGTTGGCGTGATGTTAGCCACATAGGTGAGGCCGCGTCAGTCGTGCGACAGGACAACATGTCCCGCCGCCCGGACTTGGCCGATCCGCGCCCCCACCGGCGAGCCCTAGGGTCTGCCCCATGAACGAGAAGTCCTGCCTGGTGACGGGCGCCGCGAGCGGGATCGGCCGGGCCACCGCAGCGCTGCTGGCCCGATCGGGGGCCCGGGTCACCGCGGCCGACATCAATGGCCCCGGGGTCGAGGCCCTGCGTACCGAGCTGGCCGCCGAGGGGCTCGGCATCACGACGGTGACGGGTGACGTCTCCGATCCGGAGGCCAATCGCGCGATGGTCGCTGCGGCGGTCGGGGCGTACGGACGCCTCGACGTCGCCGTGGCGAACGCCGGGGTGCTCCCTCTTTCGGATGTACGTGAGACCAGCCCCGAGGACTGGGACCACGTCATGGCGATCGACGGCCGCGGCATGTTCCTCACGTGCAAGTACGCCATCGAGGCGATGACCGCGCAGGAGCGGCCCGGCGGGTCGCTCGTCTGCGTGTCCTCGATCTCGGGGGTGGCCGGGCAGGCCCGGCAGGCCGCCTACGGCCCGGCGAAGTTCGTGGCGTCGGGACTGACCAAGCACCTCGCGGTGGAGTGGGCGGCGCGCGGGATCCGGATCAACGCGGTGGCCCCCGGCACCATCCGTACGGAGCGGGTGCTGGCGCTGGACGACGAGCCGGGCGGCCCGGAGTACCTGGCGGAGATCTCGGCCGCGCACCCGATGGGCCGGCTCGGGGAGCCGGACGAGGTGGCCCGGGTCATCGCCTTCCTGGCCTCGGACGCCGCTTCGTTCGTGACGGGCGTGGTACTGCCGGTGGACGGCGGCTACCTGGCCCGCTAGTGCTGTGACCGGGAACGCCGGAACCCCGCCCCTCCGGGAGGAGGGACGGGGTTCCCCTACGAGTGGTCAGCGGCCCGCGCGGTTGACGGCGGAGATGACCGCCTTCAGGGAGGCGCGGGTGGTGTTGGCGTCGATGCCGATGCCCCACAGGACCCGGCCGTCGATCGCGCACTCGATGTACGAGGCGGCCACGGCGGAGGCGCCCTCGCTCATGGTGTGCTCGGTGTAGTCCAGCAGGCGGGCGTCGACGCCGATGCCGGCCAGCGCGTCGAAGAACGCCGAGATCGGACCGTTGCCGGTGCCGTTCAGTACGGTGTCCACGCCGTCCACGACCGCCTCGACGGTCAGCGTGTCCGTGCCGTCCTTGTCGGTGGTGGTCTGGCCGGAGCGCAGCTGGATGCGGCCCCACGGGTTCTCCGGGTTGGGCAGGTACTCGTCCGAGAAGACGTCCCAGATGGCCTTCGGCGTGACCTCGCCGCCCTCGGCGTCGGTCTTGGCCTGGATGATCCGGGAGAACTCGATCTGCATGCGGCGCGGCAGGTCCAGCTTGTGGTCGTTCTTCAGGACGTACGCGATGCCGCCCTTGCCGGACTGCGAGTTGACGCGGATGACCGCCTCGTAGGAGCGGCCGACGTCCTTCGGGTCGATCGGCAGGTACGGGACCGCCCACTCGATGTCGTCGACGGTCTTGCCCTGGGCGGCCGCGTCGGCCTCCATGGCGTCGAAGCCCTTCTTGATGGCGTCCTGGTGGGAGCCGGAGAAGGCGGTGTAGACCAGGTCGCCCGCGTAGGGGTGGCGCGGGTGGACCTCCATCTGGTTGCAGTACTCGCTGGTGCGGCGGATCTCGTCGATCTGGGAGAAGTCGATCTGCGGGTCGATGCCCTGCGAGAACAGGTTCATGCCCAGCGTGATCAGGTCGACGTTGCCGGTGCGCTCGCCCTGCCCGAACAGGCAGCCCTCGATGCGGTCGGCGCCGGCCATCAGGGCCAGCTCGGCGGCGGCGACGGCGGTGCCGCGGTCGTTGTGCGGGTGCACGGAGATGCAGATGTGCTCGCGGCGGGTCAGGTTGCGGGCCATCCACTCGAAGCGGTCCGCGTGCGTGGACGGCGTCGAGCGCTCCACGGTGGCGGGCAGGTTCAGGATGATCTCGCGGCCCTCGGCCGGCTGCCAGACGTCGCAGACGGCCTCGCAGACCTCCAGGGCGAAGTCCAGCTCGGTGTCGGTGAAGATCTCCGGGCTGTACTGGTAGCCGAAGGTGGTCTCCGGGCCCAGCAGCTTCTCGGCGTACTCCATGACCAGGCGGGTGCCGTCGACGGCGATCTGCTTGATCTGCTCCTTGGAGCCGCGGAAGACGACCCGGCGGAAGGTCGGGGCGGTCGCGTTGTACAGGTGCACGGTGGCGCGCTTGGCGCCGATCAGCGACTCGACGGTCCGCTCGATCAGGTCCTCGCGGGCCTGGGTCAGTACGGAGATGGTGACGTCGTCCGGGATCGCGCCCTCTTCGATGATGGAACGCACGAAGGCGAAGTCGGTCTCGCCGGAGGACGGGAAGCCGACCTCGATCTCCTTGTAGCCCATGCGCACCAGCAGGTCGAACATCTCGCGCTTGCGGGCGGGGGTCATCGGGTCGATCAGCGACTGGTTGCCGTCGCGCAGGTCGGTCGACAGCCAGCGGGGAGCCTTGGTGACGCGGGCGTCCGGCCAGGTGCGGTCGGGGATGTCCACCTGCTCGTACTGGCCGTACTTGTGGATCGGCATCCCGGAGGGCTTCTGGGAGTGGGTCGCGTTCGTGATGGGCGTGGGGCGACCGACAAAAGGCTGCTGGCTCATGGCGTTGGGCTCCTCGCGTGTCCGCGGTAGTTCGCTGGGACGGCCGACGGCGGTCGTAAAAACCGCAACACCAAACTCCGCGGGGAGGGGGTCGGCCTACGACTACAGACCCTCGCCGCGGCAGCTAAGGAGAAGCAGCCCGAAACGCATGATGGGCCGAGCCTAACCGAGCCGCGCCGTAACGCGAGGACGTGTTTCAGTATGCAAGACCCGCCTGTCCGATTTATACCGAATGTGAGCTAGACCTCGTTCATCCATAGAAGTCCGGCTGATCCGTCAACCCGGCGATGCGGCTTTCGGACATGCGAATGAATCATGGTCGCGGGTAGTGACACGGTTGTGACCCACTGCCACATTGCCGGGCATGGATGCCTCCCACTCTCACCGTCACCCCGTCTTCTGCACCGTCGTGCCGCCGCACCTGCTCGACAAGGCTGCGCTGTCCGCGGACTCCCGGCGCGCCGACCTCGCCCAGCGCACCCTCGAACACGACTCCATGCTGCGCACCCGGCGCCGGGTCACCGCCGTCCGCGGGGTCGCCCCCGGGCTCGGCGCGCCCGCCGGCGACGAACCGCGCCGGACGATCTACGACGCCCAGCACCGCACCCGGCTGCCCGGGAAGAAGGTGCGCGGTGAGGGCGACCCGCTCCACAAGGACGCCACCGTCAACCGCGCGTACGCGGGACTCGGGGCCACGTACGAACTGTTCCTCAAGGGCTTCGGGCGGCGCTCGATCGACGACTCCGGGCTGGCGCTGGACGCGACCGTCCACTACGGCGAGGAGTACAACAACGCCTTCTGGGACGGGCAGCAGATGGTCTTCGGAGACGGGGACGGGGACCTCTTCCTCGACTTCACCGTGTCGATCGACGTCATCGGGCACGAGCTGACCCACGGCGTCACCCAATACACGGCGAACCTGGCGTACCTCGGCCAGTCCGGCGCCCTGAACGAGTCGATGTCGGACGTCTTCGGGTCGCTGATCAAGCAGTACTCCCTGGACCAGACCGCCGAGGACGCCGACTGGCTGATCGGCGCCGGGCTGCTCGGCCCCAACGTCACCGGGGTCGCGCTGCGGTCGATGAAGGCGCCCGGGACCGCGTACGACGACGACGAGCTCGGCAAGGACCCGCAGCCGGCCACGATGGACGACTACGTGACCACCAACCGCGACAACGGTGGGGTGCACATCAACTCCGGCATCCCCAACCACGCCTTCTACGTGGCGGCCACCGAACTGGGCGGCAAGGCCTGGGAGCGGGCCGGGCAGATCTGGTACGACGCCCTGACGGGCGGGGAGCTGGCCTCGAACGCCAAGTTCACGGACTTCGCCCGGCTGTCCACCGCCGCGGCCGCGACCCGGTACGGGGACGGCGGCGCGGAGCACCGGGCGCTGCAGAAGGCATGGTCGGTGGTCGGCGTGCCGATCGTGGGGTAAGACGACTGCCATGCGGATTCAGGTGGTGCGGACGGGCGGCTTCGCGGGCATCGAGCGACGGGCCGAGGTGGACACCTCGGGCCGGCCGGACGAGGACGAGTGGCGGGCGCTGGCCCGGCTGGCGCTCCGACCGGGGCCGCCCGGACACGCGCCGGAGGGGGTGCGCGACGGGTTCTCCTACAAGATCACGGTGGACGGACGGACCGTGTCCTGCCACGACCCGAACCTCTCGGACGCGCAGCGGACTCTGATCACCCGGATCTTGAAGGAGGGCGCCTGAGCCGGGCGCCGGAAAGGAGATGCCCCGGCGGCACCTCGCTGCTTGGATGTCCGGATGACCACGATCTTGGACTCGCTGGAGCAGTACTACGACACGGTGCCCCGGGTGGGCGGCGCACGGGCCGAGGACTTCGGTCCGTTGACCCTGTTCGTCCAGGAGGGCACGGGCTGGCAGTACTACGCCCGGCCCGCGCTCGGCGGTCCCGAGGCGACTTTGGCCGACGTGGAGCGGGTACGGGAGCGACAGCGGGAGCTGAAGGTCCCCGAGGCCTTCGAGTGGGTGGCCGAAACCAGCCCCTCGCTGCGGGCCCCGGTGGAGGCGGCCGGGCTGCACGTCCACGCGCACCCGCTGATGGTCCTGGACCCGGAGGCGGTGCGACTCCCCGCGCATCCCGACGTACGCCTCCTCGGCGCGGACGACCCGCTGCTGACGGCGGCGGTGACGGTCCCGGCCCTGGCCTTCGCGGCCCCCGGCACGGCGATCGGCGAGGCCGGCCCGGCGGAGCTGGCGGCGAGGATGGTCGAGCCGTCGGCCGAGGAAGGCAGGGCCCGGGTATCCGGAAAGATCGCGTCGGGCACGACCGCCCTGGCGGCGGCCGTACGCGACGGCGTCGTGCTCTGCTCGGGCCAGTACAACCCCGTCGGGGACGTCGCCGAGGTGGTGGCCGTCGGCACCCTCCCGTCGGCCCGCCGCCAGGGCCTGGCCCTCGCGGTCACGGCCGCCCTGGTCGCGCAGGCCCTGGAAGGGGGAGCGCGCACCGTCTTCCTCTCGGCGGGCGACGAGGACGTGGCCCGCATCTACTCCCGCATCGGCTTCCGCCGGGTGGCGACGGCCCTGATCGCGGAGCCCCCGGCGGCGTAGCCGCCACGGGCCGGGTTTGCCGGATCGGCAACAAGGTTTGCCGGATCCACCGGGCGGGCGGAGCATCGGAGGGACGCACCCGTAGAGGAAGAAGGCCCCCATGCAGCAGCACGAGCACGCCCAGGAACCCGCCCCGGAACCCGACGGCGGCGCGGAGTTCTGGGACGGCCGCTACAGCGAGAGCACCCGCATCTGGAGCGGCAAGCCCAACGCCCTCCTGGTGCGGGAAGCCGAGGACCTGACCCCCGGCCGGGCGCTGGACCTCGGCTGCGGGGAGGGCGCGGACGCCGTCTGGCTGGCCCGGCAGGGGTGGCGGGTCACCGGCACCGACATCTCGAAGGTGGCCCTCGGTCGGGCGGCCGAGCACGCCTCCGAGGCGGGGGTCGGCGACCGGATCGAGTGGCAGCGGCACGACTTCGCGGAGTCCTTCCCCGACGGGGAGTTCGACCTCGTCTCCGCGTGCTTCCTGCACAGCTACGGGGACTTCCCCCGCGCCCGGATCCTGCGCTCCGCCGCCGCGGCCGTGGCGCCCGGCGGAATCCTGCTGGTGGTCGGCCACGCGGGCAGCCCGTCCTGGGCCCCGGACGCGCACCACGGGATCGCGTTCCCCTCCCCCCAGGAGGTCCTCGCCGAGCTGGAGCCGGCGGAGGGTGCGTGGGAGGTGCTGCGCGCGGAGGAGCACGTACAGGAGATGACCGGTCCGGACGGCCTTCCCGGGACCCGTCCGGACAACGTCCTGAAACTGCGCCGCCGCTGAGCGGCTAGAAGCCCAGCTTGCGGAGCTGCTTGGGGTCCCGCTGCCAGTCCTTGGCCACCTTCACGTGGAGGTCGAGGAAGACCGGGGTCCCGAGCAGCGCCTCGATGTGCTTGCGCGACTTCATCCCGACCTCCTTCAGGCGGGAGCCCTTCGGGCCGATGATGATGCCCTTCTGGCTGGGCCGCTCGATGTAGACGTTCGCGTGGATGTCGAGCAGCGGTCGGTCCGCCGGACGGTTCTCGCGCGGGATCATCTCCTCGACGACCACGGCGATGGAGTGCGGCAGCTCGTCGCGTACGCCTTCCAGCGCGGCCTCGCGGATCAGCTCCGCGACCATGACCATCTCGGGCTCGTCGGTGAGGTCGCCCTCCGGGTACAGCGGCGGGCTCTCCGGCAGCAGCGGCGCGATCAGGTCGGCCAGCAGCTGGACCTGGGTGTCGCCGACGGCCGAGACGGGCACGATCTCCGCCCACTCGATGCCGAGCTCCGCGCCGAGCTGGTGGATGGCCAGGAGCTGTTCGGCCAGCGCCTTGGACTCCACCAGGTCGGTCTTGGTCACGATGGCGATCTTGGGGGTCTTCTTGATCGCCGCGAGTTCCTTCGCGATGAACTTGTCGCCGGGGCCGAGCTTCTGGTCGGCCGGCAGGCAGAAGCCGATGACGTCGACCTCGGCCCACGTGGTGCGCACGACGTCGTTCAGCCGCTCGCCGAGCAGGGTGCGCGGCTTGTGCAGGCCGGGCGTGTCGACGAGGACGAGCTGCGCGTCGGGGCGGTGCACGATGCCGCGGACGGTGTGGCGGGTGGTCTGCGGCCGGTTGGAGGTGATCGCGACCTTGGTACCCACGAGTGCGTTGGTGAGGGTCGACTTCCCCGCGTTGGGGCGGCCGACGAAGCAGGCGAAGCCCGCACGGTGCGGGCTGGTGGACTCGGGGGAACGATCGCTCATACGGGCCATTCTCCCCGATGCGGCTCCCAGCGCCGACCAGGCCACGGTGAAGAGGGCCACCGGGGCCGTGAGCAGGGGATGCGCGGCGTAGTCGGTGCTTCCCCGGGCCGTGGTCCCGTCGGCCCGGGCTCGGACCGTCACCTCGGCCCGTTCCACGGCGGGAGGGCCGGCCCAACGGGCGCTGAGCCGGACTTCCTGACCCGGCAGCAACTCGGCGGGAAGCCCGGCGAGCGGGCGGTCGGTCAAGGTCCGGCCGAGGACTCCGGTGGCGGTGAGCGTGGCGCGGGGGCGGAGGGTGACGTTGCCGATGTTGTGGAGCGTGTACGAGACCTCCGCGCGGGCGCCGTTCCCGTGGACCCGGACCCGCTCGACGGCGAGGGCGGGCGCGGTCGGGCCGGTCACCCGAAGGTAGAGCCGGGCGGCGACGGCCTGCTGGACTCCGATCCCCCGCGGGGTGGCGGCGGGCCGGTCCTCCAGGGCCACGATGGCACCGGGGTGGTCGCCGGGCTCGGCCCGCTCGGGGACGGCGACGGTGAACCCGACGCTGACCGTGCCGCGGGCCGGGACGGTCACCCGCTCCCGTTCGAGCCGCGCCCACGCGGCGGCGGCCCGGCGGGGCTCGTCGGGTCCGCGGAGGGCGAAGCCGCCGTCGCGGGCGGTGTTGTAGGCGTCGGCGGCGTAGAGCCGGAAGGTGCGGGGGCGGTCGCTGCGGTTGGCGAGGGTGACGGCATCGGTGACGGCCCCGCCGGGGGCGGCGGCGAGGTAGAAGTACGGCCGCTGCCCGACGGCATTGGCGACGGGCAACACGGACCACTGCCCGTTGTCGGCGGCCGCGGCCGTCCCTGCGGGGCCGAGCGTCAGGGCGGCGGCGCCGAGCAACAGGGCCGGCGCAAGCCAGGCGCCGCCTCGCGGCAGAGCCCGCCCGAGCCCGGCCCCACCGAGCAACAGGGCCCGCGCCGGTGCGGCTGCCGCTGCGAGGAGCCTTTCCCCCACCCCGCCCCCTCCCGAAGCTCGGGGCTCCGCCCCAAGACCCCGCGCCTCAAACGCCGGCGGGGCTGAAATTGCCCTGCGGGCAATCCAGCCCGCCAGGCGCCGGGCATATCCAGCCCCGCCGGCGTTTGAGGCGCGGGGTGTGGGGCGGAGCCCCGCGTCTTTGAGCCCCGCCGGCGCCCGGGAGGCCCCGCGCAGCGGCAGCCGCGCCGTCACGACAGGGTCAGCGTCAGGACCGCCGTGTACGCGCCCGGCGGGGTGTACCGCGGAACCTGGAGCGTGACGGTGGCGTCGATCGTGAACGTGCCGCCCACCACCTCCGCGTCGGCCGTGGACGCCAGCACCGCCCCCTCCGGCCCCACCACCCCCACGCTGCCCGCCGCGCACGCGCTCGGGCTGCCCGCCGCCGCCACGCACTTCGGCGTCCAGGACAGCGACGCACCCGGGATCCGCACCCCACCCGGCCCCGTGAAGTCGGTGACCTTGCCGATCAGCGACCACCCGGCCGGCCCGCCCCGCGCGTCCGTGACCGTGACCGTGCCGATCCGCCCCGGCGCCGCGCCCCCGTCGCCGTACGGGACCGCCCCCAGGGTGATGTCCTCGCCGGTCTGGGTCATGGCCAGCGCGCCCGGCTCGACGGTGGCGACGACCCGTCGGGAGGTGGTCGGCGTGGCGTCGACGATCGCGTACGCCGCCGGGCCCGAGCCCTGCCGCGCCGACCACGCCGCGCCCTCGTAGGCGACCACGGCTGTCGTCGCCTTGTCCGTGACGGGCAGCTCGGCCACCGCCGTCCCCCGCTCGTCGGCCTTCGCGGTGACCCGGTCCGCGGTCTCCGCGGCGCCCGCCCGCCCGGCGATCGTCACGGCCGAGCCGGGGGCGAAGCCGGCTGCGGTGACCTTGACCTTGGCGCCCGGTTTCCCGGAGGCGGAGGCGAGGAAGACGCTGCGCAGGTTGGCCGTGGGCAGGTCGCTCGCGGTGAGGCGCGCGGAGACGGGTACCGCCGACGGTTCGACGGCGGGGGCGCAGGTGGTGTCGAGGTCCAGCGGGTGGCTGGTGTGCAGGGTGTAGGCGCCCGGGGCGAGGGCCGTCTGCCCGGGGGCGGTGACGGTGAAGGTGCCCGTCATCGTGACGGCAGGCAGGGTCGCACCCGCCCGAACCAAGTCGTTCCGCTTGGCGCCGACCACGGTGACCTCGCCGCTCTGCGCGCCGGAGAGGAGCACCCGCCCGGTCGGGGTCAGCGCGTCGGCGGGGAGTTCGGCGCCCGCCGGGTTGACCGCGGGGCTGGCGGCCACCTGGTAGGTCACGGTGACGGTGTCGCCGACCTGCGGGGCCGGGTTGTCGACGGTGATCCGGGCGGTGGTCGGCCCGTCGGCGGGCGGGAGTCCGGCCTCCTGCGGCGGCAGGCAGTGCGTGGGGAACTCCACTTGGCCCGTGGGGATCTCTCCCTCCGCGGCCGCCGGAGCGCTCAGCGCGCCCCCGCTCGCGGCCGCGAGCACGGCGATGCCGACGGCTGCCGACCATCTTCTGGTTCTCCTGTTGCGCGCCCCTGTTCGCACTGCCCGCCCCCTGGCTTCCGTCCCGCCGACAGGGGGCCATTCACGAGCGGGCGGCGGGAGAAGTCAATGCACGGATCCCGCATCAACTGATGGCCCATCAGGAGATGGCAGGGTGCTTGCCGATTCCCTGAAGGTGCGGCGGTAGGCCGTCGGGCTCACCCCCAACACCGTCTGCACGTGCTTGCGCAGCGACTGGGCCGTCCCGAATCCGCTCTCCCGCGCCACCTGCTCCATCGAGAGCTCCGTCTGTTCCAGCAACTGCCGGGCCCGCGCCACCCGCTGCCCGGTGATCCACTCCCCCGGGCTGACACCCGACTCCTCCCGGAACCGGCGCGTGAAGGTCCGTACGGACATGGCCTCCTGCCGGGCCAGGTCGCTCAAGCGCAGCGGTTCGTGCAGCCGGTCCAGCACCCACGCACGGGCCGCCGTGGTGGTGGCGAGCTGCGGCTCGGGCACCGGGCGCTCGATGAACTGGGCCTGCCCGCCGTCCCGGTGTGGCGGTACGACGGTCCGCCGGGCCACTTCGTTGGCGACGGCCGCGCCGTGGTCGCGGCGCACGATGTGCAGGCACAGGTCGATGCCGGCGGCGACTCCGGCCGAGGTCAGCACGTCCCCGTCGTCGGTGTAGAGCACGCCCGCGTCGACCCGTACGGCCGGGAAGAGCCCCTGGAAGTGCTCGGCGTAGGCCCAGTGGGTGGTGGCCCGGTGGCCGTCCAGATATCCGGCCGCCGCCAGCACGTAGCCGCCGGTGCAGATGGAGACGAGCCGGGTGCCGGGCCGGATGTGCGCGAGGGCCGCCGCCAGCTCGTCGGTCAGCGTGCCGTGCTCGTGCACCGGGCCCAGCTCGTGCGAGGCGGGCACCACCACCGTGTCGGCAGTGGCCAGCAGCTCCGGGCCGTGCTCGACCTGGATCGCGAAGTCGGCGTCGGTGCGCACCGGCCCGGGGGCGAGTCCGCAGGTGAGGATCTCGTACAGCGGCCGCCCGGCCGGGTCCTTGGCGCGGCCGAAGATCCTGTGCGGGATGCCGAGCTCGAAGGGGAGCAGCCCGGTGAGGGCGAGGACGACGACGCGGTGGGGGTGCGGCTTCGACTCCATGGCCTTCATGGCCCGATCATATCGAAGCATGACAGTCAGGCCACTGTCGTACGGGGCCCCCTGGCCCGGAAGCTGTCCGTGTGACGCAGACAGCACCCGCCTCCACGGCCTCCGACGCCACCCCGCAGGCCCCCCGCCGCCCCGGACGCATCCACCGCGCCTGGTTCGCCGCGGCCGTCGCCTTCGTGACGATCATCGGCGCCGCCGCCTTCGCCTCCCTCCCCGGACTGCTCATCGAGCCGTTGCACGAGGAGTTCGACTGGTCGCGCGGCACGATCGGCTTCGCGGTCTCCGTCAACCTCGCGCTCTACGGGCTCACCGCGCCCTTCGCCGCCGCGCTGATGGACCGCTTCGGCATCCGGAAGGTCGTCGCGGTGGCCCTGACCGTCATAGCCGGCGGTTCAGCTGCCACGGTGTGGATGACCTCGTCCTGGCAGCTGGTGCTGTTCTGGGGCGTGTTGGTGGGCCTCGGCAGCGGCTCGATGGCGCTCGCCTTCGCCGCGACGGTGACCAACCGCTGGTTCACCGCCCGGCGTGGACTGGTCACCGGCATCCTGACCGCGGCGGGGGCCTCCGGACAGCTGATCTTCCTGCCGTTGCTGTCCTGGCTGGTGGAACGGCACGGCTGGCGCCCGGCGGCGATCACGGTGTCGTTGGCGGCCCTGGCCGTGGTCCCCTTCGTGTGGCTGCTGCTGCGCGACCACCCGGCGGACGTGGGCCTCGCCCCGTACGGGGGCACGTACACGGCCAAGCCCGCGCCGATCCCGGGCGCGGCGCGCAGGGCCGTGACCGTCCTGTTCAAGGCGGCGCGGACCGGACCGTTCTGGCTGCTGGCGGGCACCTTCGCGATCTGCGGGGCCTCGACCAACGGCCTCGTCAGGATCCACTTCGTACCGGCGGCCCACGACCACGGGATGCCGGTGACGGCCGCCGCGGGACTGCTCGCGGTGGTCGGCGTGTTCGACGTGGTCGGCACCATCGCGTCGGGCTGGTTCACGGACCGCTTCGACGCCCGGCGCCTGCTGGCCGTGTACTACGCCCTGCGCGGGATCTCGCTGCTCTTCCTGCCGATGCTGCTGGCGCCGTCGGTGCGGCCGCCGCTGGTGTTCTTCATCGTCTTCTACGGCCTGGACTGGGTGGCGACGGTCCCGCCGACGATCGCCCTGTGCCGCGAGCAGTACGGGGAGGACAGCGCGATCGTCTTCGGCTGGGTCCTGGCCTCCCACCAGATCGGCGCAGCGGTGGTGGCCTTCCTCGGCGGCCTTGCGCGGGACGCCTTCGGCTCGTACGACCTGGTCTGGTACGCCTCGGGCGCGCTGTGCGCGATGGCGGCGCTGATGGCGATGGTGATCCGGCGCCGTTCGGCGGGGCCGGCCCTTGCCGCGGCGACCCCGTAACGAGCTCAGGCTCCGCCCCGGATCCCGTGCGTGCGCTCCGCGCCCGTCGCCTCAAACGCCGGCGGGGCTGGAAGATCCAGCCC
>NZ_JBHWJY010000113.1:0-22993 GCF_042731135.1 Streptomyces sp. NPDC059874 | reverse complement strand
GCACACCGCCGCCCCGCAGCCTTCAGGCTGCGGGGCGGCGGCGGTTGCCGGTGGGGGTCAGCGCCGCTCGTGCCCACCCGGCAACGACAGCTCGAACCAGACCACCTTGCCGCTGCTCAGCCGGGTCGCGCCCCAGCGGCGGGCCATCCGGTTGACCAGGAACAGGCCGCGGCCGCCCTCGTCGGTCTCCCGCGCCCGCCGCTGGCGGGGCAGCTGCGGGGAGTCGTCGCCGACCTCGCAGCGCAGTACGTCCGTACGCAGCAGGCGCAGGGTCACGGGCCGCTCCGCGTACCGGACGGCATTGGTGACCACCTCGCTGACCAGCAGCTCCAGCGAGTCGCTCAGCTCCTCCAGGCCCCAGCGGGTCAGCGCGCGGCGGGCGAAGCGGCGGGCCCGACCCGGAGCGGTCTCCTCCGGGTCCAGGAACCAGTACGCGACGTCACTGGGCGCGATCCCGTCGAACCGGGCCGCGAGCAGCGCGATGTCGTCGTCCCGGTCACCCGGACCGAGCATGTCCAGCACGTCGTCGCACAGGGCCTCCAGCGGCGGCGGATGGTCCAGGCCGGTCAACTGGGCGGTGGTGGCGAGGCGTTCGCGGAGCTGCTCGATGCCGGTCCACACGTCCCGCAGGCGGGACTCCACCAGGCCGTCGGTGTACAGCAGCAGGGTGGCCCCGGCCGGTGCGTCCAGCTCCACGGCCTCGAAGTCCACGCCGCCGACGCCGATGGGGGCGCCGGGGGGTACCCGGAGCACCTCGGCGCGACCGCCCAAGTGCAGGAGCACGGGCGGCGGATGACCCGCGTTGGCGATGGTGATCCGGTGCGAGACCGGATCGTAGACCGCGTACAGGCAGGTGGCCATGCGGTCGGAGCCGAGGCGCTGCGCCTGCTCGTCCAAATGGTGCAGGACCTCGGCGGGCGGCAGGTCCAGCTGCGCGAGGGTCTGGGCCGTCGTGCGCAGCTGGCCCATGATCGCGGCGGAGGTCATGGAGTGGCCCATGACGTCGCCGACGACCAGCGCGACCCGGCTGCCGGGCAGCGGAATGGCGTCGTACCAGTCCCCGCCGACCCGGGCCGTCTCGGCGGCCGGCAGGTAGCGCGAGGCCAGCCGCACCCCGGTGGGCTGGGGCAGGCTGTCGGGCAGCATCGTGCGCTGGAGCTCGTCCGCGATGTACGCCTCGCGGCCGTACAGCACGGCCTTGTCGATGCCGAGCGCGGTGTGGGTCGCCAGTTGCGCCGCGACCAGCAGGTCGTTCTGCTCGAACGCGGGCCGCTCCGGGCTGCGCAGGAACACGGCCGCGCCGATCACCCGGCGGCGTCCGCGCAGGGGCGCGAGGACGGCCCGGTTGCCGCGCGGCACCGGCTGCTCCGAGCCGAGCAGCTCCGCGAGCGCCTCCTTGGCGCCGGCGGCGGACCCGAAGACGGGCCGTACGCCGCGCAGGACCTCGGCGAGCGCGCCGCCGGACCGGATCTCGCACAGCTCGGCCGCGGGCAGGTCACCCTGCGGGCCGAGCAGCGACGACTGGCTGAAGTCGAGCTCGCCGGCGGCCCCCGCGGCCCCGGCGCCCTCGAGCGTGGTCAGATCGTCGATCGGCCGGAGCCGGTCGGTGCGCCGAAGCCTTAAAACGACCGGGCCGACGGGGCGTTCGTCGCCCACGGGCAGGGGGTCGCGCAGGTAGACGAGGATCGCGTCGGAGAAGGTCGGCACCGTGGCCCGGCACAGCCCGAGCACGATCTCGTCGAGGTCGATGCCGCGGGCGATCCGCCGCGTGGCGGCCCCGACGAACCGCAACCGGTCGCCTTCCCGCCGCGCGACCGTGACCTCCCCACCGGGTATCCCCCCACCGCCGCTCCCGCCCATGCCGCTCCCACCCGTGCCGACGCCTTCCGCACGCGGCCGGTCGCCTTCGGGGAGGTACGCGGAGTTCTGCCCGGCGGCCCCGTCCGCACCGGGTGCGGTGTCGGCGCCTTGTGCGGCCGGGTGCACGGCGCCGTCGCGGGCGCCGCGTGCGGGCTCGGCCGCGTACAGGGCGGGCTGCCCGGCGGCCTCGGGCCCGGCTTCGTCCGCACCGCGCGCGCGAGCGGCGTTGCGTACGGCCCTCGCGTCGGCGCCCCGCGCGCCGCGTGAGCGCTCGGAGCCGCCGCGCGGACGGGCGCTGCCCTGGGGCCCGCCGGGGGCCCCGTGGGGCGGTACGTCGGCCGACGCGCCGTCCCGGGAGCGGGCCGCGCCCCGGCCGGCGTCCGCAGGGCTCGTCGTGTCGCCCGACTCCATGCCGCCCCCGACCGGATCGACGCCTTCGCCGCTCGGGCGCGGTGCGTCGGCGGGCTCGCCCCCGTCGGTGGCGCCTGCGCGCGGGCGGGCGTTGCCCGGCCCTTCGCCCGCGGCGGCCACCTCGCCTCGGGGGCGGGGGAGTCCGCCGCCCGCGGCCGGGCCCGCCGCGGCGCGCGGCGCGCGGGACGCCGCCTCCACGGCCGGGCCAACGCCGGTGCCGGCGGCATGCGTGCGTACGGCCTCGGCGGCGGCGATGGGCGCCTTGCCGTGGCCGGGCTCGTCCGTACCTCCGCCGGAGGCGACGGGCTGCGGGCCCTCCTGGGAGGTGGGGTACTCCGTCACGCGTGGAATTCCGTCCGTTTGCGCTCGATGTGCGCTGCACTCAACTCGGTCAGTCGCGGTATACCCGCTCAGCGGCCGCGGCACCATCGCCCCGCGCTTCCGGGTCCCCCTCGTTACTTCTCGCCCTGCCTCGACCTCCGGTCAAGTACCGCGTGTGACACGACACTTACGGATTCACGACCCGCACGCACCGCCCCGTGCGCGCGACCTCGCGGAGGACGATCCTACGTTTGAACCCCGGGGGCGCATCAAGGGTCTCATGAGGTCATATGCGCCGGAGTGCGGTCCCAGTCCTCGGGCAGGACCGGAACCGACCAGGACGGATCCGGCCGCCAGTCCTGCCAGCCGTCGCAGAACGGCGGGCCCCACGCCTTGATCACGTCGACCGCGGCCCGCCCCGCGGCCCGTACCTGTTCCGCCTGCTCCTCGTCCATCAGCCCGGAGCGCTGCGCCTGCGCGAACTCGTCCTCGTCCCGCCACTTCCACGTGCGGTCCGGGTAGACGGAGATGTCGAGGAAGTGGTCCTCGGAGTCGACCCCGCCGGACCACCGGGCCCGCGGCGACTCCAGGTTCACGTACCAGCTCTTGAACCGCCAGCCGTGCTCCCAGAACAGCCACACCGACCACGGCTCCCCGGGCCGGGCCAGCTTCAGCACCCCGGCCCCGAACCACTGAGACCGTACGGTGGTCCGCGGCGCGGTGTAGCGGGTGGCGAGCGGTTCCTCGTGCACGGGCGTGCCGTCGGCCAGCACCGGCTTGACGCACTCGGTGCCCGGGGCCATCCAGACGGCCAGCAGGTCCTCGGAGTCGCGCACCACGGTCACCGGGCGGCAGATGTGCACCTGGCCCTTCAGCCCCGGCGCGTGGTCGCGGTAGCGCCAGAGGATCTGATCCCCGGGCGCCCAGCGCGTGCCGCGTGCCGCGCCGCCGCTCGCGGGCCGGAAGGTACCTGTCATGCGCAGATCTTAGGGCGGGGGTCGCCGCGCTCGCTGCGGTGCAGGTCACGGAGGGGGTCGGGGACGTTAATCGACCGAATCCGGCCCCTCCCGACCCCCGTCGGCGGCCGCCTCAGGGGTGTGTCATCCGCAGCACGTCCAGGGCCTCGTCCAGCTGCTCCAGCGTGAGGTCGCCGCGGTCCACGTAGCCGGACTCCAGGACGACCTCCCTGATCGTCTTCCGCTCCGCGAGGGACTTCTTGGCGACCTTGGCGGCCTCCTCGTAGCCGATGAAGCGGTTCAGCGGGGTCACCACGGAGGGCGAGGACTCCGCGTACTCCCTGGCCCGCGCGGTGTTGGCGGTGATCCCCTCGACCGTGCGGTCGGCGAGCAGGCGGCTCGCGTTGCCCAGCAGCCGGATCGATTCGAGGAGGTTCCGCGCCATCACGGGCAGCATCACATTGAGCTCGAAGTTGCCGGCGGCGCCCGCCACGGCGACGGTCGCGTCGTTCCCCATCACCTGCGCGGCGACCATCAGCACGGCTTCGGGAACCACCGGATTGACCTTGCCGGGCATGATGGAGGAGCCCGGCTGGAGATCCGGGAGGTTGATTTCGGCCAATCCCGTGCGCGGCCCGGAGGCCATCCAGCGCAGGTCGTTGCAGATCTTGGTGAGCGAGACGGCGACCGTACGGAGCATCCCGGAGGTCTCCACCAGCGCGTCCCGTGCCCCCTGGGCCTCGAAGTGGTCGCGCGCCTCGGTCAGCGGCAGTCCGGTCGCGGCGGCCACCTCCGCGATCACGGCGGCCGAGAACCCGGGCGGGGTGTTGATCCCGGTGCCCACGGCGGTGCCGCCCAGCGGTAGCTCCGCGAGCCGCGGCAGGACCGCGTGCAGCCGCTCGATGCCGTAGCGGACCTGGGCCGCGTACCCGCCGAACTCCTGGCCCAGGGTGACCGGGGTGGCGTCCATCAGGTGCGTCCGCCCGGCCTTGACCACCTGCGCGAACTCGGCGGACTTGCGCTCCAGGACGATTTCGAGGTGCCGCAGGGCCGGGATCAGCTCGTGGGTGACGGCCGCGGTGGCGGCGATGTGGATGGAGGACGGGAAGACGTCGTTCGAGCTCTGCGAGGCGTTGACGTGGTCGTTGGGGTGGACCTCCTCGCCGAGGCGCTCGGCGGCCAGGGTGGCGATCACCTCGTTGGTGTTCATGTTGGACGAGGTGCCGGAGCCGGTCTGGAAGACGTCCACGGGGAAGTGGTCGTCCCAGCGGCCCTCCGCGACCTCGGCGGCGGCGGACCGGATCGCTCCGGCGACGTCCTCGTCCACGACGCCGAGGCGCGCGTTCACCACGGCGGCCGCGGCCTTGATGCGGGCGAGCGCCTCGATGTGGGCGCGCTCCAACCGCTGCCCCGAGACGGGGAAGTTCTCCACCGCCCGCTGGGTCTGCGCACGCCACTTGGCGTGCGCGGGGACCCGTACGTCGCCCATGGAGTCGTGCTCGATCCGGAACGCTTCGGCCTGCTGATCGTCGGTCATTTTTGTGGCCTCCTCTAAAAGTTGAGCAATTGTCTTGTTCGAAGTGTTCCCAACTCCCCTACCGGCCAGTAAATACCGGGGGTAACACTGACAGCCGGGGAGGCGTTCATGGCACGTGCACGTACGAAACCCATGCTCAGATCTACCTTCGCCGCGGTCGCGGCGATCGCGGCCGCCCTCGGGGGCGTCACCGCCATCACCCCGATGGCCCAGGCCGCGACCACGGCGGGGACCACCGCCGGGGCGGTGACACCTCTGTCGCCCGAACTGGAGGCCATCCGCGCGGCGGAAGCCACCAAGATCTACGGCGACCCGGCCATCCGCCCGCTCGGCGAGCGCAAGACCGGCCTGATCTCGCTGGGCGACAGCGAGATATCGGGCGAGGGCGTGGGCAACTACGACCCCGCCACCAACACCTCGTCCAACCAGTGCCACCGCTCGCCCGACGCGGCGATCCACCGCACCGGCATCCCGGCCGACCTGACCTTCAACGTCTCCTGCTCCGGCGGGTACACCGGGAACATCCGCATCGGCGGCAGCAAGCAGTACGCCGACGAGCTGGTGCAGAGCGACAACCTCGCCATCAAGGCCCGCAACACGAAGATCAAGATGGTGCTGCTGGTCGCCGGCGCCAACGACGACCTCCAGTTCGGCCCGGTCATGACCGACTGCGTCACCCGCTGGGTGCTCAGCCAGGGCACCTGCGAGCCCAAGTACGGCCCCGGCTGGCAGGCGCGCGTCGACGGCCTCAAGCCCAAGGTCGAGGCCACGGTCGCGGACCTCAAGACGGTCATGCGCGGCGCCGGATACGCCGACTCCGACTACAAGCTCGTCGTCATGGGCTACCCCAGCCCCATCGGCCCCGACTTCTACGACAACCCGAACTTCCCCGGCAAGCTCCCCGGAGGCTGCGCCGGCTACGACTCCGACGCCACCTGGGGCCGCAACTACGCGGTGCCCACCTTCGAGAAGGGCATGCGCGAAGCCGCGCGCAACTCGGGCGCCGTGTTCCTCGACAACTCCCGGCTCTTCCACGGCCACGAGGTCTGCATGGAGGACGCCTGGGCCCGCGGCCTCTACCTGGACCTGGGCGACCACTTCCCGTGGGACGAGAACACCGCCCGCCAGTCCTTCCACCCCAACTACCGGGGCCACGGCGCGTTCGCGTCCTGCCTCACCCAGATCTACAACTCGGGCCTGCGCGAGGCCTCCTGCGCCGACCCGGCGAGCACGGGCACCCCGGTGCTCCAGGCCGGCGCCTGGGACTCGCTCTACGCACCCCTGAAGAGCGAGGCGAACGGCAACTGCCTCGACGCGAAGGGCGGCTCCAGCGCCAATGACACGGCGGTCCTCGGCTGGGACTGCCACGGCGGCCGCAACCAGGGCTGGTGGTACGACTCGGCACGCAAGTCGGTCCACATCGAACTGACCCACGACCGCTGCCTCGACGCCCCCGGCGCCAACTACGGCTCCGGCACCGGGCTGATCATCTGGAACTGCCACGGCGGAGCGAACCAGCAGTTCGTCCGCGACGGCGCCACCATCCGCCCCGCGGCCGCCCCGGGCATGTGCCTGACGGTCGCCGCCGCCCACGACCCGCTCCGCCTGCAGCCCTGCAACGGCGCGGCGACCCAGCGCTTCGCGTAATCCCTTCCCCACACCCCCCACACCCGGCCGGCGCACCCCGGCCGGGTGGTCACATGTCACATGTCCTGCAGCAGCTTCCGCACGTCCCGCGGCCGATTGGTGATGATCGTGTCCACGCCGAGCCGCACGCACAGCTCCACGTCCTCGGGCTCGTCCACGGTCCACACCCGCACCCGCAGCCCCTTCACCTTCAGCCGCCCCACCAGCCCCGGATCCCGCCGTACGAGGTCGATCCCCGGCCCCGCGTGGGTGGCGAACGGCGGCCGCACCGGCCGGACCGCCCGCTCGATCAGGTAGACCATCGGCAGCCCGGGCGCGAGCCGGTGCATCCGCGTCAGCGCGTTCCGCGAGAAGCTCATCACCTCGACGCGCCCCGACGCCCCGTCCGCGAGCCCGTACTCCCGGAACATCCGCGCCAGCTCGACCTCCAGCCGGCCGCCGGCCCGGGTCGGGTGCTTGGTCTCGACGGCGAGCCCGACCGGCCGCGGCGCGGCCAGCGCCTCCCGCAGCAGATCCTCGAAGAGCAGCACCCGGGCGCCGGCGTGCTCGGCCCCCCTCCACGCCCCGAAGTCGAGCGCGGAGAGCTCCTCGTACGTCATCTCGGAGACCACCCCCCGCCCGTCGGAGGTCCGCTCCACCCGCCGGTCGTGCACGCACACCAGCTTCCGGTCGGCGGTGAGCCGCACGTCGCATTCGAGCGCGTCGGCCCCATCGGCGATGGCCTGCCGGTATGCGGCCATGGTGTGCTCGGGGTGCTCGTGGGAGGCCCCTCGGTGGGCGACGACGCGCGTCGCGCCTGCGGTGGGAAACGTGGACTGCCGGTTCATGCGTCAGACGTTAACCCGATGCGGTGGGCGGTTCGGTACCGCATGCTGCACCGATGGATGAACAGCTCGGGATGTCGCACTGCGAGCCGTGCGAGGCCTGCCGCTTCGAGGCGTGGCAGCACGTCGTCGACGGCAGGCTCCGGTGGGAGGAGTCGCAGTACTGCCCCGCGTACGGAGTCCAGGCGTGCGGCGGTGGCTGGGGCCCGGCCCCCGACTGGGTCAGGGAGCGGATCGTGGCCCGTGAGGGCACGGTCCGCCTACCGGTCGGCGCGCCCGACGGGGTGCCGATCGCGCTGCTGCGCCGGGTCTACGGGCTGACCATCGGCGAGGTCGTCGCCGCGCGGGCGACGGGGTGGGAGGCCACCCCGGTCGAGGCCCGTCTCCTGGCCGGGCCGGCCGCGGCCGCGCCCTCCGGCCCCGCCGACGAGTGAGGCGCGTGGCCGGGCGGGGCCCGGTCAGGGCGTCGGCAACGGGGCCAGCGGGGCCGGGGTGACCTTGAAGGCGCCCTTCGTGACCTCCGTGAAGGGGGCCGGGGCCATGCAGGTGCCCACCGGGGGCTCGGACACCGTGCCGTCCGGCTTCACGTCCACGTTGGCGACGGCCCACGAGAAGCCGACGCGGTCCGGGCCGCCGCGCTCGCCGTCCTGGACGCTGATGCCGATCCGCTTGCCGTCCCAGCCGACGTTCGAGCTCTTGACCACGGCCGTGAGGGTGGCCGTCTTCCCGCCCGTGACCAGGCAGTCGATCTCCGCCTCGGCGACAGCGGTGAAGCCGTTCTGCCTGTAGTGGTGGGAGATGGTCACCCGGCCCCGCGCGTCCGTCGGCAGGCCCTTCGCCAGGCCCGGCGCCGGGTACGGCTTGCTCCACGGGGCCGACTCGGCGTCGACGGTGAAGCGGATGTCGTCGTCGGGGGAGTAGGGGAAGTGGATCGTGCCGCCCCCGTGTACGGAGGCGATCTTCGGCGCGACCGGGGCCGCCGGGGCGGGGCTCGCGAGGGCCAGGGCCGCGAGCAGGGCGGCGGTTCCGGCGAGGGCGAGTGCGCGCGTGCGGTTCTTCATCGTGAACTCCCGTTGTGCGTGGGCCGTTTGGCTACGGGAAACAGCCTCGCCGGGAGCCCGCCGCCCTGCCATCTGCCGATGGGCGGACATGTGCGAGGGCCCCTCCCCCGATCGGGGGAGGGGCCCTCGTCCTCGGTGCGTGGGGTCACCCCATGGCGGTGTCCATCGCCACGTGGAAGATCCGCGAGAAGCCCGCGCGCACGGCGCCCCGGCGTGTGAGCACGGACCGGTCCACCCCGGCGAAGACGACGGCGAGCGCGATGTCGGCCGCGAGGGCGCGGCCCGACACGCTCACCTCGACGCGCTTCCACTTGGCGATGCCGGACTCCCTGACCTTGACGGTGACCCCGCGGTCCTCGTTGTCGGCCTCGCGCATGACGGCGTACTCGCGGCGGTTCACCGCCCAGAGCCGGTACCGGTCACCGCCGTACTCCATGCGCAGGCCGCGGCCCCGGTGGGTGGCCGCCCACCGGTTCCGCTTCACGTACACCATCGCGCCCCCGACGCGCAGCGTCGGTCCGTTCAAGGTCGGGCGTTCGGTGATCATCACCTGGATTCCGCGCGATTCGAAGACCGTCCTGGGGATCAGGCCGCCGGTCGCCTCGGTGGCGCGGACGTTCTCGTGGGCATGCGGCACCGAGGACACGGTGATCTCACCCCACTCCGGCGACTTCCCCTGCCAGCCGGCCCGGCCGAGCCCGCCCTTCTCCCCGTTCTGCCACGCGCTCAGCGAGAACGGGGCACTTTGGCCGTGAACGGCTCTGCCCTACAGACCCGGGCCGCGGACCGGGATGTGGGTGAACGTCGGCTCCGGGGCCGGGTTCTGGAAGAAGTTGTTCGGCTTGTTCCGCTCGCAGGGACTCCCGTAGCATCCGCCCATGGTCACGCATCCGAGAGTCCTGGGCAACGTCCGCCTGTCCATCCTGAAGGACGACACCACCAGCCCTGAGAAGCAGCGGCACGCTGTCGAGCACTGGACGGCCGGGCCTGCCGTCGGCGGCCGGATAGTGGGCTGGGCGGAAGACCTCGACGTCTCGGGAGCCATGCACCCGTTCAAGCGCCCCGGGCTCGGGCCGTGGTTCACGGAGCGGGCCGACGAGTGGGACGTGTTGGCCGTCTGGAAGCTAGACAGGCTTTCCCGTCGAGCGGGGCACTTTGCCGAGATCGTCGATTGGTGCCGTGAGCACGGTAAGGCGATTGTGTCGGTTAGCGAGAGCATCGACATGAGCACCCCCATGGGCAAGATGTTCGCCCAGATCATCGCGGCCTTCGCTGAGGGAGAACTAGACACCATCCGCGCCCGCGCCCTTTCCGGTTCGGCTGCTCGCAAGGCAAAGGGTGTTTGGATCGGCGGTGTTGAGCCGTACGGATACCACTTTGAGCGACAGGAAGGCGGCGGGAAGAAGCTGGTCCTGGACCCCAGTTATGCAGAGCTGTTTCGTGAAATTGTGGAACGCTTGAAGAGTGACTGGTCCTCCTACAAGATCGCCGTTGATCTCAACCAGCGTGGCGTTCCTACATGGCGCGATCATCTCCGAATCGTGAAGGGTGAAGAGCCGAGAGGCGTTGCCTGGACTGCGAATGCCATTCGCGCCATCGTCATGAACCCCACGGTAGCCGGGATCTACACCCATAAAGGCGAGAACGTCGTTGACGAGAACGGTGAATGCGTTCGGATCACCGATAGGCCGTTGATGGAATTCGCTGACTGGTCGGAATTTGTGGCCGCCTTGAAGAGTGACCGCCCTGTTCGACGGGCTACACCTTCCCGGTCCATGCTCGGCGGTGTGGCCATTTGCCAGACGTGCGGTTCCCGAATGTCTTCCAATAAGAAGGTCAAGGCGAATGGAACCGTGCATCACTACTACGGCTGCAACAGCGTCAACACCGGAACCTGTCCCAGCCCCAACCGCATCCGCCGAGATGACCTCGATACCGCTGTAGGTTCGTTCGTGAACGTCACCCTTGGACCGCTGCCCGTAATGGAGAGGGCCGGAAATTCAATCAGCCAGGCCAAGGCGGAGCTTTCTGAGGCCGAAGCGATGCTCGATCGGCTGGAAGCTGACTACCTCGCAGGCCGCCTGAAAACGGATGTCCAGATTGAACGGTACTGGGGGCAGCACGGATTCCAGTCGGTCAAGGTTCAGCGACTGAGGGACGAAATCAAGGCCGCTGAGGAAGCTCCGGCATGGAAGGCGACGGGGCGCACGTACTCGGAGGAGTGGGCCGCCAAGGACGACGAGCAGAAGCGCGTATTCCTGCAACGGCACAGGATCGCCGTAACTGTTGGAAGTACAGAGGATGGTTCTCGTCGTGTGCTCGTCCGGGTGCCTGAAGTGGCTGAGATCGCCGACGAAACCGGCCTCCATGTCCCCGACGGATACGAATGGGTCGCTCCCGAAGCTGAGTTCATCCTTCCGGCGCGGAAGGCATACAAGCGAAGCTACTGAGGTTGAAAGGGTGGGGTGACAAGGTCATCTGGGTTCGATCCTGAGCCCGGTCTCGGCGACGAAGCCGTTGAGGACACCAGGCTGGCGTTGGAGGACTCGCAGCCGGTTCTTCACCAGCGGTGCGAGGTCTGCGATCGATCTGGGTGCGAGGTTGGCCAGGGACTTCTTCAGGTGCGCCCAGACGCCTTCGACGGGGTTGAGGTCGGGGGCGTAAGGCGGGAGCCGGACGATGGTGAGCCAGTCGCTATTGCGCTCGAGGAACCGTCGTAGCGGGCGTGAGTGGTGGGTGCTGGCGTTGTCCCAGACTACGATCAGCGGGGCACCGCCGAGCTGTCGGCGGGCGGAAGCCAGCAGGTCCGCGAACTCACGGGCCCGGAAGCCCTTCTTCTCGCCCGTCCGTCCGCGATACGTCTGGGTGCGGTAGATCAGCCTGGTCTCATGTCCGGGCTTCACGCAGACCATGCCCGCCATCAGTACCCGGCCAGAGCCCTTGCCGGTTACCTTGATCACCGGGGTCCGCCCGCGCTGCGACCAGGTCCGTCCCTTCGCGGGCTTCAGGTCCTGGCCGGCCTCGTCCTCGAAGGCTATCCACGCCCCCAGGAGCTCAGCGGTCCTCTTACCCGTGACCACTGCTCCTCCCGCCACCGGCGAACAGCCACCTCATCCCGCTCCACGGCCCGATGGGCGGGCACCTGCGCGGACCAGCCCAGCCGGTGCAGCAGATACGACACCCCGCGCGGGGTGTACCGGTAGCCGAACAAGCGGTGGATCAGCTCCGCGACCCTCGCCAGAGTCCATCGCTGGTCCTCGCTCCAGCCGTGCGCGGCCGGGCCGGCTTCCAGCTCGGTCTGCAGCCGCTCCGACTGGGCATCACTGAGCTGACATGGGAAGCCGCCGGCTCCCTTGGAGGCCAGGGCCGCTCTGCCGCCCTCCCGCCAGGCGGTGTACCAGGCGTAGGCAGACTTCCGCGACACCCGTAACCTGCGGGCCACCTCCGGTGGGTGCACGCCCTGCTCGAACATCTCCGCGGCCTCGAAGCGCACAACCTCACGCTTCGCCCGCCCCGCGGCGGTCAGGCCGCCGCCATCCGCGTACCTCATAACGACGATGTAGCACCGCCAACGTCCGCTGTCACCCCACCCTTTCAACCTGAGTAGCAAGCTCTAGCCCCCGGCCCCCGTTGCGTGTAAACGCAGCGGGGGCCTCCTCATGCCCTCTCCTGGAAACCGCCACCCCGCCCGGGGTACAACTCAGCTATCGCCCAACCCGCTAGGACGCCAACGCGTCCAGAGACCGAAGGACCCTGATTGATCGGCTTTGGACCCGGCGCCCCATGGGGGGCGGTCTCTCAACTCGACTGCCGGGCGAAAGCCCGAGACCCCCGGATACGCCCGCTCGCGTTCCGCGTGTACTTCGCTGCCCTCGGCTGGGGCAACCGTCTGGGACACGCCGAGTTCGCCGAGGGCGGCCTAGTGTCCGTCCTGGGCGCAGAGGGTGCCCCGCTGACCAAGCAGGCCGTACAGAAGGGCGTGACGGCCGCGAAGGGCCTCGGCCTGCTGGCCCCGGACTCGGGGGCCCGATGCCTCGTACTGCCTGGGCACCACTTCCAGAAGAGCGGACTTGGTGCAGCGTCGTGCCGCGTGCACTCGCTGCGTACCGCTGCATAACCCGCCAGGGGTTACCCGGTCATCCGCACAGGGTTACCAATCTTCCTGTGACCTGCGAGAACGCACACGTCCTCTCTATCTCTTTTAGTCAATCCCCTGGCCGAACAACGGGAGGCCAGGCAGCAGCAGCAAACAACGCCCTGGCGGTCGAGCCAGGGCTGTTCAATGAAGTAATGAATAGCAGGGGCATCCTTGGCGGGGTGCCCTTTCTGTTTCTAGTAGCAAGTGGCGCCCCTCGAAGGGCGCCTTCTATTGATCTGGCAGCCTCGGCCGGCCAGGGCCGAGGGATTCGGTTCGCTCGCTCCGCTCACTCATTTCAGCGGCAGCCGCCAAGGCTGCCCCACTAATACAGAAAGAGGGCGCCCATGCCTTACAGCATGTGCGCCCGTCACAAGAAGCTGCATCCGCTTGGGGAGCGGTGTCCACTCTGCCCGGGCCAGCGGGCAGAGAAGGTATCCGAGTAAGAGCACCCGCGCAGCGGGCAGGTACGACTATCAGTGGGTGAAGGCTAGGGCCGAAGCCATTCGGCTTCAGCCGCGGTGTTCCTTCTGTAGCAGCAGTGATCTCACGGGAGATCACATCCAGTCGTTGGCCGAGGGCGGTATGAACTTGCTCGAGAAAATTCGCGTTCTCTGCCGTTCCTGCAATACGCGACGGGAGAACACCCGGCGCAAGGGTCGGCACTGCTGACGTTTTCCAAAAGGGTGCCCCCCTTTCGCGGGAGCCCTCAGCCGGCCGAGGAATGGCCTAGGCGGCCCGCAGAGGCCACAAGGACTCGACTCCCACGCAATCCCTTTATTCCAGTCTTCCAACTCCTCTAGCGGCCACGTAAGGCCGCACGGGTGCCTTCTATGGGCCCAGGGGGCCTCTCAAAGTCTGAGGCTGCCGCTTCTGCACCCGCCGCCTTCGCTCCGCTTGAGCGCGCGGGACTTCATCCGAACTTGTGGGAATTCTAAGACAACGAAAACCATACACGCCGATTTTCGTCATGCATGATGGACGCTCGGCTGCTGATGTGATACGCGGTGCCCCGAATCGGTTGCACCAGATGACACTTTCCGCGCGTGCACGAATTTGCGGACTCGCAAGGCTACGCTGCGACTAACTTCCGTCGACGCTCCGGGTAGGCATCCATGGGATACAACCTCGCCAGTGTGACCCTGCGTTTTGAGGGCCGTGAAATCAATACAGTCAAATGGGTAACGGACGTACTTACGTCTCTCAATTATGCCTACGACGTCGCAGCCGTCGCATATTTCATGGAGCACCAAGGAGTTGGGGACTCTCAGGCACATATCCTCGAAAACATTCTGGAGGGTACTGCGGAAGCCGGCCTGTCAGCTGCTGTGCTATCCATCGAGCCCATGCTTGAGGAGGGAGCCAAGCTGAAGCTCGAAAATTTGACGACCGGGCATTCATTTGAAATCAACGTTACTGGCGTGGCCGAGGTGGTCGACTCTCTAGCCAAGGTAATCGATCCAGCAAGGCGAGCTGATTTTAAGGAGGACGCGAAAAAGAAGCAAGGCGAGCGTCAGCATCAGGCCGAAATGAATAAGACCGAGGAGGCGATTGCTAAAGCTACCGCTGAGCTTCAGGTTCTAACCATCAATAATCAAATCGCCTTGGAGGCCCTTAAGGGCTTCAGGGAAGTGGTGAAAGAATACTCAAACCTCCATAACCAGCTCGTTGAGAGCTTCGGGGAGGAGAACGCAAACAAGCTACTGGAGAAGTTCGCCGCAGAATACGCTCGCAGCCTGGGTTTGCTTCCGGTCAGCGAGATTAAGGTGATCGAGGGCCCAAAGTAGGATCATTGGTGACCTGAGTCACTCGTTGAGTTTCGTGTTGAGTTTCGCGCCGTAACTGGTCTTTAGGGGATGCAGGGCAGAGAAACTTCGATCCCTTCGGGATCGGGGGAACACGCGGCATGGGCGGCGCGGTAGCGGCGGCCCGGTTTCATGGTGTGGCCCCATGCACCATGGTCCGGGCCTCTTCGCATATCCACCACCAGTAGTCGGCAGTTCCCCGCTCACCGTCTCGAAGAGATATGGAACATGAACAACATAGTCGAGCTGAATTGCTGGGCATGTGAGCGAGAGTTTACGACTGATTTCGGACCCGGGCGACCGCGCCGGTACTGCTCTCCCGATTGCAAGGAACTGGCGCGCAAGGTAGCGCGCAGAGTCCGATACGTCGATCAAGCCGAACAGCTGCGCACGGCTTACACCGCCTAACCGAACCCCTACGCAACGCCGCTCCTCTCATCTAAGCCGCCCCACCCGCTTTGGGTGCCGGGCGGCTTTTGCATGGCCGCTTCCGGCCCCGACCAGCGAAGGAACCATCTATGAAGCCTGAGCTTCGCAAGATTTTTGAGTCTGCCGAGTCCGAAAACCGTGGGCTGACGGCCCGCGAGGTAGCCGCCGTCATCAATTCGATTCCAGCCGAAGAGCGCATGGCTCGTACCGAGATCCTGGCCGCCGTGAACGGCGAGGGCGGGGCGGACTCGTCGGAGGTTCGTGACGCCATTGCATCCACCTTGGACGCCATGGAGATGCGGGCCTCTGACGCCCGCGAGGACCGGGCGATGCTCGACCGCGTGGCCGAGGTGCGCAGCCTCGCTGCGGCCATCCCTAGCGTCCTTACCCCGACTGGCAGCATGCCCCCGGGCACGGAGGAGTGGCGGTCCCTTATGCCGTCCCTCAGCGAGTATCGCGCGCTGATCTCCGAAGGTGTTCCCCAGGATGGCGGGTACACCGTTCCCCAGGAAATCTCCGGTAAGTACATCGATTCTCTCAAGGCGAAGTCGACTTTCCTGCGCGGCTCCCGGCCGACAGTATCATTCCATTCACCTCGGCCACTTTCTCGGTCCCGCAGCTTGTTTCCTCTTCGGGCGCCGACTACGTCACCGAGGGCCAAGCCATTCCCGAAGGTCAGATGGTCTGGGGTGAGGTCAAGTTCACGGCGAAGAAGATCGGCGAAGTTCAGTGGGCTTCAACCGAAGTACTGGAGGATTCCGCGCTCGATCAGCGCCGCGTGATTGCTGACAACCTTCTCCGAGACGCATCCCTCAAGTTCGATGCGGATGCATTCACCGGCTCGGGTGCCAACCCGATCAAGGGCATCGTTTCCCAGGGCACGTCTACGACCCTCGGCACCGGAAAGGTCACCGTCACCTATGACGACCTGGCCGACGCGGTTGCCCCATCGAAGCGACTAACGGTACCCCTTCCGTGGTGTGGGCTTCTGTTGATGTGGCTGCGGCTCTCCGGAAGGAGAAGGCCGCTGGTTCCGGTGTGTATCAGGGGGGTTCCCCGACCGATGCCCCGGCCTCTACGGCATGGGGGCTTCCGATCCTGCCGAGCGCTTTCCTCCCCGCTAATACCGTGATCGTGGCCGACGCTTCCCGGGTCGTTGTTGGTGTCCGCCGTAACGCCACGGTGCGAATCAGTGAGGACGCTCGATTTGATAAGGATCAGGTCGGCTTCAAGCTGACTATGCGTATGGCTGGCGTGTCTGTCGCCGAGGCTACTTCCGTGCAGATCGTAAAGGCCGCTGCTTCCTAGGCCAGCTGCGAAAGCGAGATTCCCCCGTACCCGAAAGGGCGCGGGGGTTTTTCTGCATTCAGCAGGAAGCCCCACCACGGCGCTGCAATGAGGGGAGCAGCGGGGCGGGGCCTCCTTGGGGGCTGGCCGTCAGGAGCCCCCCTTCCTCTCAGTCCGGTGCAGGAGCGGGCACGGCCGAGAGGGGCTTGAGGGCAACGACTTTGAAGCCAGCAGGGCTGAGATATCCGTGGTAGCGCTTCCAGTGAACTCCGACCTCGGTGCCACCGTATTTCTCATCTAGGGGCCGCATTCCGCATTCGTGCCAGCCGTCATGCCCATATGCGAGTCCACAGCTAGCCTTCTCGCTTACCGCTCCCTCGTACCAGGGCTCTTCGAGGGGGAATCGGCGGACCGCCGAAATGTGGTGGGCCGACAGGATTACCCATGATCCGCACTGTGCGGGGCGCTCCGCGTGGATGCTGTTAAGCATGACTGACACCGATGTACTCCGACTCTCACTAATACGATTTCAAGCATCTGCTTGATGACCCTCGGACTCAGCCCGAGGGAGGCGCCGATTTCTACGTAGCTTTCGCCGTCCGCCAGACGTCGCCTGATCTTGTCCTCATGGGCTGCTATGCAATTGCGTTGCTCTCGCGCTTCGTCGGCGCTCGGTCTGGGCATCTCAGCCTTCTAGCCCGGCGTGATTGCCGTCGTGGCCGCGCGGCAGCCGGCATCCGTAGCAGTAATAGTCTTTGGGGTGGTCACACCCGCTGTGATCGCAGATCGGGATTGCGTGGAGCGCAACGGGCAAGCCTTCACCCCAAACGGCCCACAGTGCGCCGCGCCCCTGCGAGTGGTCGTGCGATGGACCAAAGTGGCCGATGTGGTTTCCCATGTGCCCATCTCGCAGTTCGCAGATGGTTGGGGCTTCCCAGGGGAATTCGTCCACGACTGATTCGCGCAGTGGCCGGACGGCAGCTTTCAACTGATCGGGGACGTCTACGGCTTCGAGGCAGCCTTCAGTCATCGGCCGGGTCCTCCAGCTCTACAGCCTCGGCCGCCGCCCGTACGAGGGCGGGAACGGCCTCTCTTACCGCCGTCTCCCATTCCTGCGCTTCTCTCGCTGCCACGATGCGGGCGAATCCCGCCCGCAGTGCTTCCCGCTCGCCGGGGGTGAAGTCACAGCAGTGGCCAGCGCTCGCCCTTTCGCCGCTCATGCCTCGGTCACCGCTTCGATGCGATGAACAAGGGCGATGTCCCAGAACCCTCGGAGAAAGCGGCTGTGTCCGGAGTTCAGGCCCGTGTGCGTCATGCACTGCCTGTCTACCTCGGCCACATCGGGGCCGGGCCTAGCAGCCCAACCGCATCCCGGATGAAGGCAACTTGCAGCTACATTGGGGGCTGTTTCGGGGTCTCTGATGATCCGGTGCTCTGTGTGCCGGATGACCGAGCGCGTCATCGGCGCGTCCCGTCCGCATTGACGCACCGGGTGTGCCAGTAGGCGACTTTCGGCGGGCCGTCCTTCTGGCCGAGCATTCCCCTCCGGGCGAGCTGGTGAAGGGGGATGGGCATGCTGCATGACGGACACGTCTCGCGTTTGTCGGTGAACGTCGCGTACTCGAACGTGTCCGTCCTGGTTGCCATTTCGCACCCCTCGCCACTCCGGGAATCGACAACCAATGATCCCGTGGGCGGCGCAGCGAACCGAGACTTATTCGCGTTGTCGGGTAAAGAGCGTCGACCAGTCGGAGAGCAGTCGCCGCAAGTCGTCCCCGAACACGGCGTACGCCTCGTACCTTTCGAAGTCCTCTCGATACGCTTCCACGTCCCGGTGGTCGCGCAGGATGAGGGCACCAGTGCCGGTTTCCACTGTGGCTAGCCGCCGGTCATAGACCGTGAAGGTATTCAAGGGCCGCTCGGGAATGTGCCCATCCAACGGGATCACGCCTACTCGCACGTTCGGAATGCGTGAGATGGAAGCTAGCCAGTCCAGTTGCATTGCCATGCCGAGGGGCGGGAGTAGCGGCCACCTAACGCCCTGTTCCGTGAGTAGGAACGTGAAGGACTTCGACGAGTCCCGCAGGACGCTTTGGCGTTCGAGCTTCTTCGCCACAATCTTGGACTGATCTGCGGTGACATCTGCGATGCTTGCGCGCACGTACTCGGGCGTGGCTAGCAATCCGGTAATCATCGAGAGCAGGAAGAATCGGAACTCCGTCGACGCTGCTTCAAGTCGCGCCAACTCGTTCTGTTTTTTGTCGAGCCCTCGGCGACGCGAAGACCAATGGTCTTGCCATTCTGTGTTTGCCGTGCGGGCCAAGGACAGCAGTTCTTCCGCTATCGGTCCGCCGGCTTCGAGCGCTTCTAGGATCAGCTCCACATCGACAATTTCAGGAGTGAGCTTTCCACTTTCGATGTTACTGATCTTTGTTTGCGACATGTTGCAGCGGCGGGCGAGCCAGGTCTGTGTCTTCCCGGCTCGCTTCCGCAGCGTCCGCATGGCTTCGGCTAGGTCTGACCTGGACTGGCCTAGCCGGTCAGGCTCAAGCGTCAAGGCCCTTCACGTACTCCTCGAAGGGCACCGACTCGCTGACCGCGATTCGCTGGTACTCGACGAACGGGGACACCTCCCCTTCGAATACCTCGCGGCTGATCTGTCGCCCATCTGCGTAGTAGTTCATCAGCACGACCTCGGTGCGGTCGAACAACCAAAAATCCTGAATCCCTCGCAAAGGATTCTCTCGGTTGGTCACGTCGAGAATGCGGATCTCCTCACCGGCCAGGGCGTGCGGTGTGTAGTACTGAGAGAACTCGAATCGCAGGTAATCTGAGAGTGGGTGGGTCACGATGTGAACACGCCCTTGTGAGCGCCCTTCGGCCACCTGTCGCGCTAGGCGGTCGGTGTACTCGTTTGAGACGCTTCCGGGGTCAATGCGGGCCCCGGCCATGAATGCCGCGAACTCTTCCGCTTCTTGCGGCATGAGGTACTGGGGCAACGTTTCGAGTCTCCAGGCTTCCTGCCGGAAGTCTCGGAATTTCACCTGCCAGGCTTCACCATCCAAGAGCACGAACGGCCTCCCGCAGCACGCTTTCCGGGATCTCCACAAGCCCTTCCCCCTGCGGCGGCTGGAAGACATTGGTTACGTCGCCCTGGACGATGAACGAGCCGCTGGCGGTGCGGTAGACGTTCGGGCAGTCGTCCTTGCCGCAGGTGCCGTTGCCATTGCCGGTGAGCCGGGTCAGTTCCTCGCGCGCCATGCTGAAACCCCCTTGTCCTGGCCCCGGTTGGGGCCGTTGGGACGACGCTACGAGGGTTGCCCGCACGCGTCTATGCGGCATCCCCAATATTCGCGTTGTCGGGTAGACGATCTACGTCAGAGCTCGCGCGCCCCTGGGCGGCTCCCTGTGGGCCGGGGAGGGGCGGCACGGCAAGAGCCCCCGGCGGTCGGCGCCAGGGGCTCTCTGGGGGCGGGGGAGTGCTGGCTACGCCAGACCGGGGCCGCGCACCGGGATGCTGGTGAACGTCGGCTGCTCGGGTTCCCGCGAAGTGAAGAAGTCGTTGCCCTTGTCGTCGACCACGATGAAGGCCGGGAAGTCCTCCACCTCGATCTTCCAGACGGCCTCCATGCCGAGCTCCTCGTACTCCAGGACCTCGACCTTCTTGATGCAGTCCTGCGCGAGCCGCGCCGCCGGGCCGCCGATCGAGCCCAGGTAGAAGCCGCCGTGCGAGCCGCACGCGTCCGTCACCTGCTGCGAGCGGTTGCCCTTGGCCAGCATGACCTTCGAGCCGCCCGCCGCCTGGAACTGCTCGACGTAGGAGTCCATGCGGCCGGCCGTCGTCGGGCCGAAGGAGCCCGACGCGTAGCCCTCGGGGGTCTTCGCGGGGCCCGCGTAGTAGACCGGGTGGTCCTTCAGGTACTGCGGCATGCCCTCGCCCGCGTCCAGCCGCTCCTTGATCTTGGCGTGCGCGATGTCGCGCGCCACGACCAGCGGGCCGGTCAGGGACAGGCGGGTCTTGACCGGGTGCTTGGTCAGCGTCGCGAGGATCTCGTCCATCGGCTGGTTCAGGTCGATGGAGACGACGTCCGAGGACTCGTCCAGGTGCGAGTCCGTGGTGTCGGGGAGGAAGCGCGCCGGGTCCGTCTCCAGCTGCTCCAGGAAGACGCCCTCGGCGGTGATCTTCGCGACCGCCTGGCGGTCCGCGGAGCAGGACACCGCGATGGCCACCGGGAGGGAGGCGCCGTGGCGGGGGAGGCGCACGACGCGGACGTCGTGGCAGAAGTACTTGCCGCCGAACTGCGCGCCGATGCCGATCTTCTGGGTGAGCTCGAAGACCTGCTGCTCCAGGTCGAGATCGCGGAAGCCGTGGCCCAGCGGGGAGCCCTCGGTGGGGAGCTCGTCCAGGTAATGCGCGGAGGCGTACTTCGCGGTCTTCAGGGCGTGCTCGGCCGAGGTGCCGCCGACCACGATCGCCAGGTGGTAGGGCGGGCAGGCCGCCGTACCGAGCGAACGGATCTTCTCCTCCAGGAACTTCATCATGGAGGCCTCGTTGAGGACCGCCTTGGTCTCCTGGTAGAGGAAGGACTTGTTCGCCGAGCCGCCGCCCTTGGCCATGAAGAGGAACTTGTACGCGCCGCCATCCGTCGCGTACAGCTCGATCTGCGCGGGCAGGTTCGAGCCGGTGTTCTTCTCCTCCCACATGGTGAGCGGGGCCATCTGCGAGTAGCGCAGGTTCAGGCGCGTGTACGCGTCGTAGATGCCGCGCGAGAGGGCCGCCTCGTCACCGCCCTCGGTGAGGACGTTCTGACCGCGCTTGCCCATCACGATCGCCGTGCCCGTGTCCTGGCACATCGGCAGGACGCCGGCCGCCGCGATGTTCGCGTTCTTGAGCAGGTCGAGGGCGACGAACTTGTCGTTCGAGGAGGCCTCGGGGTCGTCGATGATGCGGCGCAGCTGCGCGAGGTGCGCGGGGCGCAGGAAGTGCTGGATGTCGTGGATCGCCTCTTCGGCGAGCTTGCGCAGCGCCTCCGGCTCGACCTTGAGGAACGTACGGCCGTCCGCCTCGAAGGTGGACACGCCCTCGGCGGTCACCAGCCGGTAGGGGGTGGTGTCCTCGCCCAGGGGCAGCAGGTCGGTGTACGCAAACTCTGGCATGACGGCAGTCATTCCTCACTCGGCAGACAGCACTGGCGACCAATTGGCAGCGCGGTCATCCAGCGTAGAACCTCTCGACGCGGCCGTGGTTGTGAGGTAAGGCTCACTCGGGGCGCGCTCTACGCCACTCAGGAGTATCGCGATCTATCGTGTCTCGCTATGCTGGGTGGCGTGGACCTGGAAAAGCACCCCGCCGCCCCTGCGGCCGCCGCCCCCTCCGAGCTGCGCGCGTCCGACGCCGACCGGGACCGGATCGCGCAGAGGCTCGCCGACGCCCTCGCCGAGGGCAGGCTGAACTCCGAGGAACACTCGGAGCGCCTGGACTCGCTGTACGAGCTCAAGACCGTCGGCGAACTGGAGGTCCTCGTACGGGACCTGCCCGCGCCCGGCGCCGGCCACTCCTCGCCGGCCGCGTACGAGGCGGGCGCGTCCGCCGCCCCGGGCGGCTACACCGACAACGTCGTCGCCGTGTGCAGCAGCTCCGCCCGCAAGGGCCGCTGGCGGCCGGGCGCGCACACCCGCGCGGTTTCGGTCATGGGCGACATCACCATCGACCTCACCGAGGCGGTCTTCGAGCAGCAGGTCACCGAGATCAACGTGACCTGCGTCCTCGGCAACGTGGAGGTCCTGGTCCCGGAGAACGTGACCCTGCGCGGCTACGGCAGCGGGGTCCTCGGCAACTTCGAGGTGCGCGGCGAGGGCCGCGGCGAGACCGACCCGCAGGCCCCGGTGGTGATCGTCCGCGGCTTCGCGCTGCTCGGCAACATCGAGGCCCGCCCCAAGCTCGGCGCCCGCCTGGTCGACCTGGCGCGCAAGTTGCGCAAGCGGCTGGACGGCTGAGACCGGCCGTGGGGATGTCGGCCGCAGGGATTTCGGCCAACACGCCCTGAAACAGCGGGCGATCCCGGCCGGGCGCCGGCCGGTGCGTGACGGCCCGGACGGCAGGGGCACGTTTCGGACGAACCTCCGCCGCCCCGTGGCACGCGGTGCATAGGGGCGCGCACAGCGGGTAGGGACAGGTGCATCGTCTCTCGCTCGCGTACCCGTCGTCAGGAGTAGACCGTGCCGCATCCGCCGCATCAGTCCCTGCAGGTAGCCGCCGTCCAGAGTCTTCAGGGGCGCTCGGCGGCGGCCGTGCCGAAGCCGCGGACGCCGTCGCGGGAAGAGGACGGTCCCTGGCACGCGGAGGCCGTGTGCCGCCGGGACGAGGCGGGGCTCTTCTTCGCGCCGTCGAAGGAGCCGACCGCGGCCCGGCTCTCCCGCGAGGAGGCCGCCAAGCGCGTCTGCGCGCGCTGCCCGGTGATGGTCGCCTGCCGGGAGCACGCACTTCTCCAGCCCGAGCCCTACGGGGTCTGGGGCGGTCTCACCGCCGCCGAGCGCCGGGTGGTGCTGGCCCGGATGCGCCGCAGGTCCGCCGAACTCCGCCAGGCGCAGGGCCCCGGCCCGATCGCCGCGGCAGGCTGAGCCGATTGCCCGGGCGTCGCCCGGACCCTCGCACGTCAAACGCCGCCGGGGCTGGAAGATCCAGCCCCGGCGGCGTTTGAGGCGTGGGGTTCGGGGCAG